>MGKD01000014.1 GCA_001794605.1 Candidatus Yanofskybacteria bacterium RIFCSPHIGHO2_12_FULL_45_19b
ACAGAGATATTTTTGCCGACTTCAAGATCGCTCAAAGTGCCTGCCGCAGATTTTGTGATTTCAGTTGAATCGGAAAGAAACACAATTTTTGATCCGCCGTCGCGAAGTTTTACGGTGACGCTCTTATCATCTTTGGAGATTATCTCTCCTGTGGTAAATCCGCCTGCGTTACCTCCTCTTTGTCCGCCGCGAAAACCACCAGCGTTTGCGCCAAGTTCCTGAAGTCGCTGTTGGCGTTCTTCGGGAGAAAAATTCTGCAGATTCTGAAAATCCGCCTGCGAAAGACGACCTTGTGGAACTTTGCTTTGCGCGTACTTCATTCCGCCATAGAATGCTCCGCCACCGACTACTACTGCTGTTGCGATAACGATTGCGATTAATTTGTTCATACGACTTTTAATTTGGTTATTATTAAGATCGTTCGACCAAAACGACCCGTTTTTATTATTCGTATCTCAATGCTTCAATTGGATTCAACGACGCCGCTCGTCTTGCGGGGTAGTAACCAAAAACGATACCGATAGTCGCCGATACTCCAAACGCAAGGATCACCGATTGCAAAGAAACCTGTGTGGCAATGCCGGCAAAACTTGCCACTAGCATAGAAATAATCCAGCCAAGAGCGACGCCTGCCACGCCGCCAAGAAAAGTAAGCATGACCGCTTCGGCAAGAAACTGCATTGAGATGTCTTTTTTCTTTGCGCCGATGGCTTTGCGAAGCCCGATCTCGCGCGTCCTTTCCGTGACGGTCGTAAGCATCATATTCATGATGCCAATGCCGCCCACGATTAAAGAGATTCCGGCTACCGCTGCAAGAAAAATCGTAAAGGTATCCGTTACTTGGGTGAGCGTGCCGAGAATATCAGCTTGCGAGACGATTGAGAAATCGGGGTTTTGCGGATCAACGCGGTGTTTTGCAATAAGCAATGCGGTCGCTTCTTCTTGCACTTGCGGCATGAGATTTTTGCTCTCCACGCTTATCGCAATAGTGGAAAGAGAATCTTCTCCAGTGAGTATTTTCTGCATGGCGGAGAGAGGCACAAAGACGGTATCATCGGGGTTGAAAAATCCCGCACTGCCTTTTGACTGCAAAACGCCAATGACTTTGAAATTTACTCGGTTGATGCGGATGGTTTTGCCGACGGGATCATTACCCTCGCCAAAAAGGTCTTGCGCCACAGTGGGGCCAAGCACCGCAACCCGTCCCATGCTTCGCAGATTCGCTTCGGTAATAAAAGAGCCGTCTGCCACAGAGACATTTCGCACCATGGCATATTCCGGCGACACCCCGATAATAGTTGAATTGGTGTTATTTCCCGTAGCGACAATTTGAAATCGCCTCTGAACTTCCGGCGAGATATACGCGACTCCTGAAATTTGACGCAGTACTTCTATATCGTCATTGACGAGCGTCTGCGCCGAACCGCGGCCAGAAGATACTATGCCGCGTCCGGGCTGGATAATGCCCGGCATAACGATCAAAAGGTTAGAGCCGAGTCCCTCAATGCTTGATTGAATTTGTCCTGCCGCGCCCTGACCGATTGAAACCATAGCGATAACCGAGCCGATGCCGATGACAATGCCAAGAATCGTGAGGCCTGACCTCGCTTTGTTTGCCGAAAGAGCGGTATATGTTTCTTGAAGAATGTCTTGGATTTTCATTTTGAGTTGTGGTTATTGATGACGCGCCGATTTTTGACCTTGCCGTCTTCCACAATGTTTCCATCGCGGATATTGATAACGCGCTCGGCATGTTCTGCAACATAGGGCTCGTGGGTGATTAAGATGATGGTTCGGCCTTGCTCTTGATGAAGCCGTTGGAAAGTATCAAGTACCATTTCGCCTGTTTTTGTATCTAAATTTCCCGTCGGCTCATCGGCAAGCACGAGCGTCGGGTTGTTCACAAGAGCCCGGGCAATGGCAACTCTTTGCATCATTCCGCCAGAGAGCTGGTTTGAATAATGATTCCAGAATTCTTCGGGAAACGCCGATCCGCGCAACGCTTCTTTGGCCTGTCCCTCTCGTTTTTCTTTGGAAATGCCGGCATACACCAAAGGAAGCGTGACATTGCGAAGCACGGTGGCTCGCGGCAGAAGATTAAATGCTTGAAACACAAATCCAATTTTTTGCATTCGAATATCGGCGAGCTCGTCATCGGATAATTTGGAAACATCTTTGTTATCCAAAAGATACTCTCCGCTTGTGGGCGTATCCAAACAACCAATGATATGCATGAGCGTTGATTTGCCCGAACCAGAAGGGCCCATAATAGCCACGAACTCCCCGTCGTTTATTTTGAACGAGGCGTTTTTAAGCGCGTGAGTTTCTATCTCTCCGCTCTTGTATGTTTTGGTGATGTTTTTGCATTCAATCATAATGAGTGATTAGTGGGGAACATCACCTCCACCGCGGAATCCGCCGCCGCCCCCTCCACCGGGAAGACCAGGGATTCTTAATCCACCCGATTGCTGTTGCGTTTGCGTAGTTTGAGCGGTGGTTGGCTGAATAGTTCTTGTTACGACCAAATCTCCTTCATTAAGACCACTAACAACTTCCGTGAATTCATCATTTGCTGTTCCAACTTCAATTTGCTGTTGACGAGTAGGATTTTGAAATATCGCACTGCTTACATTTGCGGTCGCAACAGACATATCCGACTCGTCAGGAATTTCCACATAACTTATCCCTCCTTGAGATTTCACTGCCGAATTTGGAACAAGAAGCACATCGGGTTTTGCTTCGGTAACTATAGCGGCCAAAGCGCTCATAGCCGTTTTTACGCGATCATCCTGTGTGTCAAAACCTATTTTTATGTTGTAAGTAACCACGCCCTGCGAGACAGTTCCTACTGCATCTACTTCGGCGACTTGTCCGCTGATGGTGAGATCGGGTATCGCATCAAAGGTGAGAGTCGCTTTTTGACCGACTTTTATTTGGGCGACATCAACTTCGTTCAAAGAAACTTCTGCAAGCTTCTGACGAGTTATGAGCATAGCTAAAACAGTTGCGGATGATACAGGGTCGCCTTTTTTTGCGTCTATTTTTGCAATGATGCCGTCAAAGGGAGCGCGGACATAGTAATCAGCCAATTTTTCTTTCGCGTCCAGAAGAGCATTCTCACGCTGTTTTACGGTGAGTTCTTGCGAGTGCAAATCAAGCGGCTGACCTTCAATTGAATCAAGGTAGTTATTTACAGAATTAATGACATTAAGCAAGTCTTTTTCATAACCGACAATAGAAGTTGTATCGCTCTCAAGAGCTATAATATGTCCGTCAACAACTGTTTGTTTACTAAAAGCCCCTCCATTTTTAATTGTGGCATCTTGAAAATATTGAATAACATCCCGACTTAGTTTCAGCATTTCTGCTGTTTGAACGACTAAGTCATGACCTTTCTTTATCGCCTCGCCACGAGCATTATTGTCCCCACTTCTTTTTATTGCTTGATAACCCGCTATGTTTGAACTGTATAATTCGTCCAATTCTTTATAAGTGATAGCAATATGGTTGGGTGCAGATGAAAAATCTTTATTTCGATTTGCGTAATAGGTGATATTACAGTCCCTCAGGTCATAGTAATTTATATTGCAATTAACATCCACGCCTGAGGACACGTCTGTGCCAAAATAAACATCTTTTAAATTTTCCAAGATAGTGGAAAATTCACCATAAAGTTTCGACAGGATATCCATGCCATCCTGATAGTTTTTATTAAGTGTATCTTCACGTGTCTGCTGTTTATTTTGCAGATTCAACTTTTCTAGAGCAAGATTAGCACTTTCCAAATTTACTTCCGCATCCCGCACCGTTTTCTGGGCATCTCTCGCATCGATTTGCGCGATAAGCGTTCCGGCTTTCACTTCTTGTCCATTTTTGACTCCGACATACACCACATCGCCAGATGCTTTCGGTTTAATATCTATCTGATTGGAAGCCGATACTTGGCCACTTCCTGAAATTGAGACGATAAGCGTGCCTTTTTGGACTTGTGCCGAAGCATAGCGAATTACACCGTCTTCGCTGAAAAAGTTTCCGAAGCCCCAATAACCAATGCCGACAATCAGCAAGAATGCGATGCCCGAGGCAAACTTACGCTTTTTTATTTGTGTGAATAATTTTGAAATCATATAAGTTAATTGAATGGGACAGGACGGGAAGGCCTAAACGGCAAAACCTTCGGAAGATTGCCGTCGAAAACTCGTATGAGCTTCGCTTCAATCTGGCCTTCCTCATTCGGGGATCCAATGACAACAATGTCCTCATCCACTTTAAGATCTGGTAATTTAACCCTTTCTCGGCCTTTCTGAATTATTGTGCTGTCGGAGACAAGAATGGTTTTCTCAACATCATCTTTTGCCTTTGCAACAATTGTATTTCCATCGATTTTAATAATTGAACCAAATACGCCGTGGCCATTGATAAAATCCCCTTGAGGAAAACTTTTTAAATCACCCAAGAATCCGCCCCGGGGCCCACCGAAGTTCCTGTGGTAGTTTTCCGCCCAGTGATAGGAATACTTAGCCTTCATAGTTCCGACTTTTATGCCAGCCCCGAATACCAAAATAAGCACCACAAACACGGCGAGCCCTACAATGATCCATTTAAGGATGTCGCGATTCTGAAAGAATTTTTTTATTGTTTTTTCTTCGTTCATATTTTTAAGTTATTTAAGCTAATTGTCCTGCATGAAAGAGATAGCCGACCAGCAATCTCTTTTTGTAAAGAAATAGACGCAAAGTAAAGACTGCCAGAATCATGTTTACGGTAAATAGGACAATTCCCGTAACCGGCAATGACTCTGCAACAGCCATGACGGAATCAGGCCATATTGAAAGGAAAGTTCCGAGATCACTCATTGCAACTGACATAAACTGAAGAACCCCAGATTCGGCCATTTGCCCAGAAAACAATGTCCAAGAGAATGGCGTGGCTATGAATGAAATAGCTAAAAGAGCCAGGAATCCGAACGCCAGCCTTTTGGAACTTCGCAATTCCTGTTCGCGCTTTATGGCTAAGAGAATACGATTAAAAAGACCCGTCGGCGGCTCCGGCGGTTCAAGATGGGTAAACAGTTTTTCGTAATCTTTGCGCATATTGCCTTAGATACTAATACGACAAAGGGGTGCATTTGGGTGCATCCCTTTGGTTTGAGCCGAGATTTTGGTTCCTACGCTTCTTGAATAAGACCCCTCAACATAACAAGTGCTCGTCTGTGCCGCGATTTTACGGTATTGAGCGGCTCGTTAAGAGATTCGGCAATTTCTCTAAAATTAAAATGGTCGTTATAACGCAAGAATAAAACCATGCGATATTGCGGTGAAAGTTTTTCCATTGCCTCATTGAGCATTCTTGCCATGCCAGCTTTCTCTAAAAGCTCTGGGGGAAAGGGCGATGGATCGGCGAGAGTATCTATGATTATATTTCCGCCGTCTTCTCTTTCAAACTCCGAAAACGGAATAGCCTTTTTCTTTTTAAGAAAATCTAACGATGCGTTTTTGGCAATGCTAAAAATCCACGTTTTGAAACTTTTATTCTGGTCGAATTTTTTGAGGTTACGCCAAACGCGGACA
>MGKD01000015.1 GCA_001794605.1 Candidatus Yanofskybacteria bacterium RIFCSPHIGHO2_12_FULL_45_19b
CGAGATTGGCCGGTCCGTAAACATCGCAAATTTTTGCCAAACACGTGTTCTGATCGATGAAAGCGTCGCGAGTGATATTGTTGCCGTCCAATTTATCCAACCGGCAGACGTCATATCCTCCTTCGTAAGAAGAAACTATTTGAAGCGGCGCCGTACTGCCAATCACGCCGCTGTCCGGAGTAATCTTATAAATAACATTGATTTGATAATCGCTACCCAAAACTAAATCTGAAGGAATTTGCAATGTCTGCGATCCAGTGTTCAGATAACCGCTGTAAACCTTAATTACGTTACTACCTTTCTGAATTTCTATATTCACGGCCGCATTAGAAGAAACCCCGCTGTACAACCAACTAACACTGTAATTCATTCCCGCCGCAAGCACGCTTCCTGGTTTAGGAGATGTAACCGTGATAGAGGGTTGGGTGTTGGAGGTGATGGTAAAACCATGGAGAATAGCACTTTTTCCATTCATATTATCTACAACAAAATAGTATTGACCTGGAGTAACGTAAACTGTGCGACTTATACCATCTTCCCCAATAACAATTGTTGAATTCGGCACTGTAAATGAGAGAGTTCTGCCGTCTGAGGAGGAAAGATTATTAACATCAAACTCTGGTCCACCTGGTTCTTTCACAAACGCAATGTTATTCCCAGTTGGTAAAAAACCATTTCCATTTATAGTAACTTTTGTTCCCGCAATTCCGGAAGCAGGACTAAAGCTCGTGGCAACAGGACTTGTTGTGTTTGATGGCACGTCTACGGTAAGAGTTCTTCTGAATAATTCAACTTGGGAAAAGTTTAGTGGTAAAGGATCGAGAATAAAAGAGGCTCTTGTCGGATAACTGTACCCATTTGTGAATCTAATATTTACGCTTCCTGGAGACAGAAATGTATTAGTTACCCCGAGGCTCTGTCCTGAATCACTTGTGGCAGATACGCCGCTTACAGAAGGGTATTGTGTTAGCTGAACTTGATTTGTTCCAATGGTTGTCCAAGCTAATCTATAGTTAAAACCTTCGGAATCGATTTTTGTCGCACTGAAGGAGGCAATAGAGGGTTGGGCGGAAGAGACAATAGTAAATACTCCACTGTAACCTATGCCGGAAACAATGCCATTAACATGAGTTTCCACTCGAATATAATAATCATTGCCACTCAAACCAGAAGGAATAGTCCAAACCCATCCCCAAGCCGCTGTACCTGTACCTCCTACATTAATCCACCGCACAAAAGAGGTGTCGCTTTTTCTCAATAAACTAAATCTCACAGGTTGAACATTATAATCTGGACTCCATTGAACGGGAACAGCACTCCCAACCGCATAAATAGCACCAGCTGCTGGACTAGAAACATTAAGAGTTGGGTTTGAAACACCCATTTTAATCGTGAACTGGCTATTAGAGTAATCTACAACTGGCCCGGCACTAATTTTAACGGTGAAACCAGATTCTTTAACGCCAAGACCGTAAATTTCTGGAATTTTCCAAGTGTAAGAACCTGTATTTGGCACCTTCTCTACAATCCACTCTTCAATATATGAACCGCCTGGATAAGTAGGGTCGTTCTGATAATATCCTAGTTCAATTTTTACGGTGTCCGACGACAAACCGGTAGAATTCCATTTGATTGCAACCGTGTCTCCGGTTCTATAAATTTCCCCCCCATTCGGAGCAGTAACGGTGATGGAGGGTTGGGTAGTTGGCTGATTAACCGTAATCTGAAATTGTTTTGAAGTTGATCTTCCGCCGGAAGTTACCTTGATATAGAAAGTATATGTCCCTACCGCTGTCGGCGTTCCAAAAATAACTCCATTGGTAGAGCAAGCCCCTGCGCTATTACAACTAACTGGTGAAGTTGTGATTCCTAAGCCTGGAGGCAAAGCACTAATTACTTGAAACGTATTGATGTTCTCTACGCTCCATTTGGCGTCTGATCCAATGCCCAAGGCCGTAATATTGGGTTGAGGATAAGCAACACCTACAGTGCCGTTCGGCAAGGGAGTATCGTTGATGGTAATTACAGGAACGGGCGTTGGGATTGTCACTACAATACTAAACGGCTTATCAGAATCATCGCCAAGATTATAGCCAAATTGACCTACTATGCTGTCAGCAAGTTGGCCAGTAACCAGTATTTTATAATCGCTGCCAGCCGCAAGATTTGCAGGAATAGGCCATGTCGTGTAATACGGAATTGCTGTTTGACCTAAAGAACAAATTCCTGCAGGAATTGAATCATTTACCATCTGACCGCTAAACCCGTTATAAGTACCCTTCGCCAGCATTATGCTGAATGATTTATAGCCGCAATCAGCAGTCCATCTAATCGGTATTTGTGTTGATTGTCCGGCCTGATATGATTCGTTGCCGTTAGGCGAGACTACAATTACTGGAGTCCTGCCGGAACCATAAACCGAAAAATCGAAAGTTATGTTAATCTGTCCGTTACCGCCGCCGGCTCCGCTGGCATATCTTTTACCGCAAGCTAGTGAACTATTGCTGCAATAAAAGGCGCTGTCAACTTTATAAGTTTTGGAGGTGTCGGCAGGAGCTGTCAGTTTTGCATCCCAATATCCAGTCTGGCTGTTATAGACAGCATTTACCCCTTGCAAACTATAACCATCATTTGTCCCCCTGACATAAACCTGAACATTAAACCCCTCTCCGGATTCGCCCGGCGATCCGTCAAACAATTCAACTCCTTTGATTGCTAAGGAAATTTTTTCTCCGGCCGCATAAGAAGTTTTATTTCCGGAAACATAACTCGCTGATAATATATAATTGGCTGTGCCCGGCGCCACAATGCTAAACGGCGCGTCGCTGTAATCTTCAACTCCCACGATTTTTGTTCCATCGATACTGCAATAACGATCATCGCTTATTCCTTTACTACAAAAAATACGCATTCGATATTGACCCGGCACAATATTATTGGGAATAGTCCAATTTACTAACCCGGAATTACTAATATTCGTGAAAAGATAGTTGTTTGCTGTTTGAGTATCTTGAAGAGCAATTCCTATGACGGCTCCTGTTGGAACATTGTCTCCATTCCATCTAATCTGATATGTCTGGCCAATCTGCCACTGCTCTCCCCCATTCGGCGAAAGAACGGTGATGGAAGGTGATTGTTCTATGGGTACAGCAGAAACATCATAGCAATATCCGGTGACGCCACTTGATCGACACGGCCCCTTATCAGACCCGTTAATACCGCTCCCGCTCCATAATAAACTTGTGTTGGCGTCGGCGTCAGAAATCAAAGCCAGGTTAGCGGACAATTCTAGGTTTGCGCCGAGATGATAATTTTTACAAGGGTTATCGCCAGTGCCACCGCATCCGTCATTTAGAGGAACGTAAAAATACATATTTCCCAACGGGTCAGACGGGACTTTGGTAATGTATGCGGGGGCAAGCGAATAAAGCGAAACTGGATAAGAACCTTTGGAAACCGGATAAGATCCGTGAGCATCAAAATAGAGTTCCAATGCTATCTGTAACTGTTTTATATCAGTAATACGACGGATGTCACGCGCACTTTGTTCAGCGCCAGCGCCAACACTCACTTTTGCGGTGGCTGTATAGGAGTTTGGATACGGAGCATAGAGCGCCTTGATTTCCACTGTTCCGGCAGAAATACCAAAAACAGATACGAATCCACTGCACGGCGCTTGCACACACGTAGGAACCGCAGTCACAATATTGGCAATATTCTGATTACTCGAAGTCCATTGAGCTGATACTTCTTGTGGCGCGGGCATAACTGGCTCACAATAGCCAATCGGACATGGCGGCATCACTGGCTGATACATGGCGCGCACTCGGCGAGATTGGCCGACATCCACTTTAATGGCATCCGAAGTTTGAATAAATCCGCTACCGGTGTCAACTTCTATATACAATTTGCCGAGCGACGCCGGAGAAACAACTTTTTCCAGATAATTTTCTACAACCCAGCCGTCTGCTCCATTGTCGAAATTCACATACCACCATAAATAACCACCTACATTAGCGGGGTAAGCAGCGAGATTGAGGGGCGATGCAGAAATAGTGCCAAGAGCGCCAACGGCTTGAGTACCAAGAATTGGACATTCAAAACTTGATAGACACGGAGTCCTCCGCATATTGACTATGGCCGTGGTTTTTATTTTGTCACTGACAGAAAACTTAGTGGAAAGGGATGAGGATACAATACTAAACGGCGCGTCGCTTATATCAGATTGCGAACTGTTGGATACTTGAATAATATACTTGCCATCTAACACATTCGCGCCATCTAAATTTTTTCCGACTACCCAATTAAATGAGCCTGAATCAGAGACATTTTTTGCAATAGTGTAAAGAAATGCCGGTAACATTTGACATGGAGAAAAAGTACACGGAGCATTATATTGATAGAGTGTAATGGTCACCGGTGCGAGCGTAGGCACAGGGCACGGCGCCCCAGCAGAACAAGCGGGAGGCTTGTACGACTGCCACTTAATCGTCTGCGTGGTTCCGGACTGCCACTGCTCCCCTCCATTCGGAGAAAGAACGGTAATGGAGGATTGGTTAACCGCGTCTCGACTGATTACTTGATGATAGACTTTATTTGACGGAATTCCTCCGACTGTAACCCATGAAGTCCAGATTCCATTCTGGCCTTCTTCAGTAATTGTTTGTCTGACGCTTAAACTAAAATTACCTCTCGCGTTAGAAAGCCTGTCTGCGTTTTTATACAAAATATCCTGACTTTCTCCGCCTGCGGCCTGATCGCTGTACTTAAATGATCCGTCCGGACGCTGAAGGAAAAAAACTATATTTGCCTCCGGCCTCGCCCAGCTTATTTTTGCCGTAAATTCATAAGTCTCCCCGCGAATTATTGTCGTAGGAGAAGCGTCATAGTTCGGCTGAAAATATCTCGGCATGGCACAGCCGAATATTCTATTAAGCCTTGCTCTGGTTGATTTTCCAAAATAACCCGTGCCAAATCTCAATCTTGCTGGAGTTAAAACTTCGCTTTTATATTTTTCCTGAAATCCAGAAACGGCCGAAGCCGTTTCTTCTTCATAAGCGCCGGCGTCTTCAAAAACTATATTTCCAAGCTCAAGACTCAATGCGTACTGCAAAGCCAGAACATCATTGCCTCTGTCGCCGATTCTTAAATTCCTTCTAAAATCAAAGCACCATTTTGCCGCTGTAGTCTCGATTGCCGAACCTCCGCCTCCACCGCCTCCAGCTCCCCCTGAAACTGAATCGTTTGTAGTCGAGATTACTTGAGCCGATGCGCTCTCACTTAAACCGAGCGAATAGCCATGAAGGGCGTTTGAAATAAAAAATGCGCCCAAAAAAATCACGAGTGACAACGCTAAATAATTAATTTTGTCTTTATCCATGTTTTTCTCCGAAAATAAATAATTAATTCATTAAAACAAAAAAACGGCTTCTCAAAACGAGATTTGCCGATTCAATACTCCTATGTCTTAATTATATACCCGCCTTACTTTGACATAAAACACCCTGTGGATAACGTCAAACGCTTAAATTTGAGGGTGGCTCTTCAGGTAAATTCTTTTTTAGATTTGTCAGAAGCCTCAAAAGAAGAAAAGCCAAAATCGCTACGGCTATTCCGAGAACAGTCGGGAGTACGTAGGGCGAGCGCTCTGAAAGCGGAGGCAAAGGAAGCGTTTTTTCTTTAAACGAAGAATTTTTTTCAACTGAAGACGCGCTTACCTGATTGATAAGATTAAAGTCGACATATTGGGAAATGCTCTCAATGTCGTATTGAGGTCTTTTCGCGTCAGGATTTCCAAGATAAATAAAATATTCTTTCGAGGAATCAAAACTGAAAAGAATTCTTCTTACAAGCCCTGTTATTTTAACGCCTGATATTGCAATAGGCCTGTCGTCGCGATTTAAAATTGAAAGCTTTAAATAGCGATTATTTGATTCAGGATAGCTAAATTCCAGATTTGATCCTGTAAATTTTGGGGTATTTACCGAAAAAACATAAGCGTACCCGATCGCCCTCCAGTTGTTTTTATCGCCTGATTCGGAAATTTGAACCGCTCTTGAAAAATTCTCATTTGCAGTTTCGATCGCAACTTTGCGATGCGGTATTCCTTTAGCCCCCAAATCCAAAATTACTTCCGTTGTTTTATCGTCCGCATTTTGCGAAACCGCGACGGAAGGCGTATATGAAATTTCACGCGCCGCTAATGAAACCTGCCTTGAAACGCTGGCGCCTGAAATTTTAAGAGGCGCCTCCCCCCTGTCAAAAATACTAACGCGTAAATACCTGAACGCGCCCTCGGGATAA
>MGKD01000016.1 GCA_001794605.1 Candidatus Yanofskybacteria bacterium RIFCSPHIGHO2_12_FULL_45_19b
TTGGGGGTGATTGCGGTAATACTACTTGCCTGGCTAATTGGTCGTAGTGGCAGAATTATCACCGCCGAAAATACTCCCTGGTCTAGCCGCCTCGCCCAAATCGTTGGCATCAATCCACCTATCCCAACCGAAGACCCCAAAGATCCCAACCCAATGCCAAAGAAAGAAGCTGATCGTTTAGATTTTCTCTTGCTTGGTATCCGCGGTGATGATCAAAAATCTATTGAAACCGAAGGAGGATTACTAACCGACACGATTTTGATTGCCAGCATCAATAAAACCAATGGCCAAACTGCCTTGATTTCCATTCCCCGTGACCTGTCAATTGATATGATGGTTTATTCTGCCAAGGGCGCACCAGTACAAGTAACTGGCAAGATCAACCAAGCCTATGAACGTGGTCTCGCCAAAAGTGATGGGCTCGGCGTAGCGCAAAAAATCTTTTCCAAAGTCACCGGTATTTATATTGATCAAGTAGTAGTGTTTGACTTCAACGCCTTCCAAAGTATTGTCGAACAACTAGGTGGCATCGATATTTACCTAGCCCAACCGTTTAAAGAACCGACCCAGTGGGGCTATGAATTTTCTCTCCCCGCCGGCAATAACCACCTAAACGGCCAGCAGGCGCTTTACTATGTCCGTTCCCGCTTTTCTTCCAGTGACTTTGATCGTTCGCGCCGCCAACAGCAGGTGATTGCGGCGATAAAGAGCAAGGCGCTTACGCTGAATATGCTCAAAGACCCTAACACCATAATTAGTCTGTACAAGACTCTGCGCAATGACATTCGTACCACTCTACAGCTTTGGGATATTAGTGATCTTATTAAGCTCGCAAACTCTTTTAAAACCAACACCAAGATCAAAAACCTTTCCCTCACTACCGACAACCTACTTTACGAAACCAAGACTGCCAAAGGGGAGTATATCCTACTACCCAAGGGGGACAATTTCTCAGAAATTCAAAAAGCGCTAGCCGGTATTGTTTCTGCCCCAAATTAGAGTAATCTAGGGCCAATATGGATGCCCGCCCAGAATTATCGATTATTGTCGTGCATTACCACACCCCAGAGCTACTCCGGTTGTGTTTGCGTTCGTTAGAAGCCAATCTAAAGGATCTGGCTAAAGAAATTCTGGTGGTTGATTCAGCCGCCGAAACCGATATGGAAGAGACTTTAGCCGAGGAGTTTCCCTCGGTAAAATACCGACCCCACAAAAATAATTTGGGTTACGCCGCTGGTGTAAACCAGGGCCTTAAGCAGGCGAGCGGGCAATATATCTTGATTCTCAATCCGGACATCATTGTTAAGTCGGGGGTAGTGCAGGCTATGCTAGCCCACCTGAAAACTCACCCCCAAGTCGGACTACTGGGACCAAAGTTATTAGATTTTTCTGGCGCCAGACAAAACTCTTGTTTCCGTTTTTATCGTCCACTGACGATTGTTTATCGTCGCACTTTTCTCGGACTACTGCCTTTCGCTAAAAAAGCTTTAGCCAAGTTTAACTACCAAGGAGAATTAGCTGGAGAGGTTTTTTATCCGGATTGGCTGATGGGATCAGCTTTATTGACTACTCGAGAAGCAGTGAATAGGGTCGGTTTGATGGATGAGAAGTACTTTTTATATTTTGAAGATGTTGACTGGGCGCATCGATTCTGGGAAAATGGATATCAAGTAGCCTACCTGCCAAGCGTTGCAGTCTTTCACTATCACCAACGCCGCTCCCGCGCTGGCCTAGATGCTTTGGATTTTATTCTGCGCCGCGAAGCCCGTTGGCATGTACGCAGTGGTCTAAAATATTTTCATAAATATGGATTACAATATCGTTCCGGAACAGAACTGGCAAAAACCACGCACTCCTAAAATATTAAGTGTTGTCTTGGTACTGCTAATTCTAGTCGGCACTTTTTATAGTGGCATGCGCTATGCCAACTACCGTAATACCAATGCGGTACTGCCACCAGCTACGGAAATTACTAATCGCGACGGCGGCCAACCCATCACGGTAGATTTCAGTTTATTCTGGAATGTCTTAGCTAAATTAGAAGACCACTACGTTGATCAAAGTAAACTAATTGATAAGCGCAAGTTAGTCTATGGTGCCATTAAGGGAATGGTCAGTGCCGTCGGTGACCCCTACACCGTTTACATGGAGCCAGAGGAGAGCAAAAAGTTTAGTGAACAGATCAATGGTAGCTTTAGTGGCGTTGGTATTGAGATCGGCTTACGCAATCAACTGATTACCGTTATCAGTCCAATCAAGGGCAGTCCGGCGGAGAAGGCGGGCATTATCGCGGGTGATATTATTACCAAGGTTAATGATAAAGACGCCACCAACTTTACGGTTGAACAAGCGGTTAGTTTAATCCGCGGCAAGCGTGGCACCACGGTCAAGTTAACTCTACAGCACCCCGGTGCCAAGGCAGAAAAAGATTACACCTTAACCCGCGATGACATTAAAATTCCTAGCATCGAGTGGAAGTTAATAGACGACCACATTGCCTACATCCAACTTTACATCTTCAACAAAAACATTGACGACGACTTTACCAGTGTCGCCAAGGCGGTCTTGGCCTCTAAAGCCGACCGCATTATTCTTGACTTGCGTAATAACCCGGGCGGGTTATTAGATTCGGCCGTCAATATCGCTAGCTGGTTCTTGGAGCCCAACCAAACCGTAGTTAGTGAGCGTTTTAGCGACAGCCAAGAAACTGCTCTAAAAAGCACCAACAACGCCAAGCTCAAGCGCTACCCAATTGTAGTCATCATCAACAAAGGCTCTGCCTCGGCTTCCGAAATCCTAGCTGGTGCCTTACGCGACAATCGTGGCGTAAAAATTATCGGCGAGACTTCTTACGGCAAGGGCTCGGTACAGGAAGTGGTGGATCTTGGCTCAGCCCAGAATGGTACACTTAAGGTCACAATTGCTAAGTGGTTTACGCCCAGTGGTATTTCCATCAGTGATAACGGCATTAAACCGGATATTGAAGTAAAACTGACTGACACGGATATCGAGAAGAGTCTCGACCCACAACTGGATAAAGCTAAAGAATTATCCAAATGAGAAATACCGCCATTATTTTATCAATAATAGTAATCGTCCTCTTGGGCGTAGTTGGTTATCTGGCTTTTGGTCCAAAAACTGAACCACTGGCACAAGGCTCTCCCACACCAATTGTTACAGATAGCCCCACTCCCGAATGGCAAACTTACCAAAACGAAACCCTTGGCTTCAGTGTGCGCTATCCCAGCCCACCGTTAACTCTTAATACGCAAACGGCGAGTCTGTCGCACGCTCTAAAAAATTATAATCTTAAGAGCGAAAAAGACGGGTCTGACCTTGGTCCAGCCATTGATCTTGAAATCACCTTCACCAAGGACACCTCCCAGTGTAACCTACTTGACAAAGATCTAGCGGGCGAGGCTAAGCCTTTCAAGTATGGCAGTGTTAGTGGCAAGCAATATGAAACCGGCACTGAAGGAGCGGGGATGTTTTATTATTGTATTACCAACAGTAAACAACAGTCAGTTTTTCTGGTTCAGCGCTCCTACCTACAGACAACTTATGACATCAACCTTTTACAACAGCCAGACTTTTTGACTGACGCCAAACAGGCGGAGTTATTCGGCCAGGTGGTGTCTACTTTTACACTATTAGAAAACTCACCCCAGACCACGATTAAGCTTTTCTTTAATCGCACCAACCCGAAAGCTGAGTGCACTGATGTAGTGGCGGTAGAGCGTACCATTCCTAAAACCGAAACTATCGCCACAGTAGCCATCAACACCCTAATTCAAGGCCCTACCTCAGCCGAAAAAGCCGCTGGCTATACTTCGCAAATCCCCAAAAACAGTAAACTAAACTCTTTAGTAATTAATAACGGCGAGGCCCTGGCAGATTTTAATGCCGCCACTCAGTCGGGTGGGGGATCGTGCAGTATGGCCGCCCGGGTGGCTCAGATCCGCCAAACGCTTTTGCAATTTCCCACGGTTAAATCGGCCAAGCTTTCCGTTGAAGGTAAGACTGAAGATATCTTTCAACCGTAACCTAAACGAAAGATAATACGATATAGAAATTCTACAAACTGTGCGCGATCGCGCACAGTTTGTAGAATTTTGACAAAAGCTTGGCTTCTTGCTATCTTAGACTAACGAAACGCCCCAGTGCCGATATTGTTCTTTGTTAAGACCTACCCTTTTCTCCGGTGACAGTCTTTTGGTTATCTAACCATTACGGTGCAAAAGCTCGGCAGTACAATATCGGAAGTTAAAAAGTTATAATTATTCACTAATTTTCTTATCTAATTCCCATGGCAAAAGTTATCTTTTTACACAATATTAAAGGCATCGCCCAGAGTGGCGATATTAAAAGTGTCGCGGATGGTTATGCCCGCAACTTTTTGTTTCCCCGCAGTCTGGCCACTTTAGCCACTCCGGCCTCATTAAAAAAAGTCGATGAGCTAAAAGCCCGTCGCATGTTGGAGGCCAAGCGCGAAGAGGAGACCGCCAACCTGATGGCAGAGAAGTTGAAGGATTTTGTATTAACTATCGAACACGCCGCCAGTGAGGAGGGAACATTGTACGACGGTATTGATCAGACCGAGATTGCCTACCATTTAAAAAAGGCCGGCTTCGGTATTGAACCAGAGGCAGTCTTACTGGAAGAGCATATCAAGCGCCTCGGTGAGGCTACCGTCCAACTGGACCTCGGTTACAACATCAAAGTCGAACTCAAGCTGAACATCACAAAACTGGCCGACTAGGCGTCCCAATGCCGAAATTGCCTTTCCATTGAGACCCTTCCCCTGTCTCATTTGAGACTCGTCCCTGCACGCTCAATACACAGTTCAATTTCCGGTAGCGGGACAAACACTGACCACCTTCATCACCTTACGACTACCATTCTGCTTGAGCATCTGTTTGGTAGCAAATTTTACCTTGCCATTAGCGATGGCATAAATAGTATGGTCACGGCCCACTCGGACACCGGTGCCAGCAATATAACGCGTACCGCGCTGACGCAGAATAACATTGCCAATTTTAGCGGTTTGGCCGTCTGATAACTTGATGCCTAGATATTTTGGTTGAGAGTCACGACCTAGGCTAGTCGTGCCTATCGCCTTAGTATGCGCCATAAATAAATGATATTATAGGACTAAGAAATTTACCAATTATCATTTTCCATTGATTTGCCATTGTTTCATTTATACATTGTCTGAAAATGAACAAATGCTTAAATGG
>MGKD01000017.1:0-4545 GCA_001794605.1 Candidatus Yanofskybacteria bacterium RIFCSPHIGHO2_12_FULL_45_19b
GAGGCGAAGAATTGCCGCTCACTATCATTATTGATAATCAAAACCCCGCAGCGATGGAGGCGGTTAATTTGGTGGTAGAATTTCCCGATGGCACGCGCCGAGTTGATGATGTCAGCAAAGAACTTTTGCGACAGAGAGAAAGTGTTGGCGTTATTGATTCCGGCGAAAGTGTGCGGCGAGAAATCCGAGCGATTTTATTTGGCCAAGAGAAAGAAACAAAAGAAATTGCCATCTCTGTTGAATACCGCGTGTCCGGTTCCAGCGCTTTGTTGTTTAAGGAAAAGAAATTTGAGATTGTTTTGAGTTCGGCGCCGGTAACGGTCGCTGTTGACGCGCCGACTGAAATTTCCGCTGGTTTGCCTTTTGAATTGACGGTTTCCATCGCCTCTAATTCAGAAAATGTTATTGAAAATCTTTTGCTTAAAGCCGAATACGGCTTCGGTTTTATTTTTTCCGACTCCAATCCGGCGACCCTTTCGGGAAATAATATTTGGCAACTAGGCGATTTGAAGTCGGGCAGTAAACGGACAATTAAAATTCGTGGCCGTTTTGAAGGCCAGAATGAGGAAGAAAAGGTCTTTCGTTTTACGATTGGCATAGCGGACAAGCAAGATGAGAAACTTATTAGCACCGCTTTTTTGACCATTAACCAAACCATTGTTTTGAAAAAATCGGCTGTTGGCGTATCAATTGCTTTAAACGGCGACACCATTTCCAAAGAAACTATCACTGCCGCCGGCAGTCAAATTAGAGCTGATTTGCTTTTAAATAATAATTCGGTGACGCCAGCGGAAAGCATTGAGGCCAACGCCGCCTTGACTGGTTCAGCTTTTAATCGTTTCGCCGTCACCACCAACGGCTACTATCGTTCTACTGATAATACGATTGTCTGGGATAAAAACACAACTTCTGTTTTAGCCCAACTTGACCCAGGCGACAAGACATCGCTAAGTTTTAATTTTTCCGTTTTGAATATGGCTTCTTTAATTAGCGCCGGTATCACCAATCCAATTATGACCATTAATGCCGATATCAATGGTCAAACCATCACCAGCGGCAAAAGGGCGGACTTTAGATCCAAGGATTCCAAGACAATAAAAATTTCTTCTGAGTTGTCTTTGGGCGCCAAACTTACTTATTATGACGGGCCGTTTCAAAACAGGGGACCGATTCCACCCAAAGCCGACACCGAAACCTTTTACACCATCACCTTGAGAATTGCCAATGCGGTCAACAACGCTTCCAATGTTTCAGTAACCGGTCGCTTGCCACTTTACGCTAGATTTTTAGGAGTGGTTAACCCGCAAACAGAAAATCTGGTATTTAATCAATTGGGCGGTATGATAATCTGGAATATCGGCAAAGTGCCTGCTCTAGCGGGGTTTTCTGGTCCAGCGCGGGAGGTTTCTTTCCAAATCGCCGTTTTGCCGAGCGTTACCCATATCGGTTCGTCCCCTTTAGTGATGACCGATATTAAAGTGGTTGGTGATGATGATTGGACCAGCGAAAAATTAAACAGTAATGTTAATGACCTTACTACCGATTTGCGCGATGATTCTAGGGCAAAGTATTCGGACGGGGTTGTGGTCAAATAATTTTATGGAAAAACAAAAACAACAGGATTTGATGGAAAAAATTGTCTCGCTCTGTAAAAGACGCGGTTTTGTTTTCCCCGGCTCGGAAATTTACGGCGGCTTTGCTGGCACTTATGATTACGGTCATTACGGTGTTTTACTACGCAAAAATGTGATTGAAACTTGGCAACAAGTAATGAGAGATCATGACAATATTGCGTTCATTGAATCAAGTATTTTCACAGCTCCCAGAGTTTGGGAGGCAAGCGGTCACACAACGGGTTTTTCTGACCCACTAGTGTCTTGTAAGAAATGTCGCACTAATCACCGAGCTGACCATTTGTTAGAGGCGGTAGGGGTAAAAGCTGATGAAAAAATGTCGGAAGCACAAATAAATAAACTTTTTGATGAAAATCGGGATAAACTAAAATGTTCTGTCTGTGAAAAGAAAGATTTCGGTTCCGTTCGCGCCAAGAAACTTTTGGCGACCTCAACACTCGGCATGTTTGCGGAAGACGACCAGGAAGTTTATCTTCGCGCCGAAACAGCGCAAGGAATTTATATAAATTACAAGAATATCCTTGATGCGGGGCCATTTTCTATACCCTTTGGCATTGCTCAGGTGGGAAAAGTGTTTAGAAATGAAATAAGCCCGCGGCAGTTTTTGTTTCGCAAACGCGAATTTGAGCAAATGGAGATGCAATACTTTGTGCACCCGCGAGACGCTAAAGATTTTTACGAGAAGTGGAAGGAAGAACGAATGACATATTACAGCAAGTTGGGAATCAAAAAAGAAAAGTTGCGTTGGAAACGGCACGATAATTTGGTCTTCTACGCTAAAGATGCTTGGGATATTCAGTACGAATTTCCTTTTGGTTGGGACGAATTGGAAGGTGTTCACTACCGTGGCGATTACGATTTAAATCAGCATCAAAAGTATTCCGGTGTAGATATGTCAGCGTATGATGAAGAAACAAAAACTCATTTCATTCCGCATGTGGTTGAAACCTCAGTGGGCGTTGATAGGACGATTTTGATGCTTCTTGCCAATGCTTATGATGAGGATGAAATGGGGGGTGAGAAACGAGTGGTGTTGCGATTTGCTCCGAATGTTGCTCCGATCAAGGCGGCGGTGTTCCCCTTGCTTAGAAACAAACCACAGTTGGTAGAAAAAGCAAGGGAAATTTTCCGGGCACTTAAAAAAATGTTTGGGAATATAATATTTGACGACAATGGCAATATCGGCAAACGCTACCGCCGTCAGGACGAAATCGGCACGCCGTTTTGTATCACGATTGATTTTGATTCTTTGGAAAAGGGAGATGTTACCGTTCGTGATCGCGACTCCGGTAAGCAGGAGAGGGTAAAAATAGAAGACTTGGTTAAAAAGATAAATTTTTAAAAATATATGGAGCAGTTTAAACCAGAAAGTAATTTTGAAACAGAAAAATTAAGCGCGGGTCAATTATCTACCGCAATGTCGCAGGTGGAACGCGCCGATAAGATATTATTGCACGGATTGGATTTTAATATGGGCGAATTTGAAAATATCAAGAATTATTTAATCCAAATATCTGAACCCTTATTCACAATTCTATTGGAAGAAATCAGAAAGGAAACTAATCTACCAAAAGACCGGCTTAAATATGTTGAGGTTTTGGAGAAACTAGAAATAATTTTAGGTAGCGACAAATTTCAGGATTTGTTTAGGAACAATATTACTAATAAAGAAACTCTCGGGGAATTAAAAAGAAAACTAAAAGAAGGCGGTAGATGGTGGAAAAAGTTGCAATTCTAATTCCTTCCCATTTATGATAAAATAATCTACGGTCGTAAATTATTTTCACATTGAAGAAATGGAAAAGAAAAAGATTCGCGCAACAAAAATTGCCATCACTGTTCTTAAAGTTATTGCGGTTGCCGGTTTGCTTACTATGGCTGTTTGCGCGCCAAATGCTTTACAGGCGCTTAAGATTTTTGATAAGCGTCGCCGCCAGACAGGACAAATTAATCTTGTATTGAAGCGCCTGATTCGCCAAAAATTAGTACGGGCTTTTGATGAACGGGACAAGCAATGCGTAAAGCTTACCAAGAAAGGGGAGCAGTATCTTGCTGAATACGAAGATGGACATAAAAAATTTCCGAAACCAAAAAGGTGGGATGGGAAATATCGAATTCTTATCTTTGATATTTGGGAAAGACGGAGGCGTGTCCGTGATGAATTGCGCGAGTGGTTGCGTCGTTTCGGTTTTCTCCATCTACAAGATAGCGTGTGGGTATATCCTTATGATTGCGAAGAAATTGTTTCTCTTTTGAAAACCCGCTTTCGAGTGGGAGGCGGACTTTTATATATTGTGGCTGAATCGATTGAGAATGATCGTTGGCTTCGCCGAGGATTTGATCTCCCCGCGTGAAAATAATTTACGACCGTAAGTTATTTTCACTATAACCTTTTCTTTTTTGATTGTTGCCAATCGTTATCAATCTGCTAAACTCTTTTAATGAAATTCTCAAAGACAATTTTGCCGAGTGGGTTGCGACTGGTGACCGTGCCGATGAAGGATAACCCGACGGCAACGGTTTTGGTGCTAGTGGAAGCCGGTTCCAAATACGAGACGAAAGCCAACAACGGCGTCTCGCATTTTTTGGAGCACATGTGTTTCAAGGGGACAAAAAAACGACCAACACCTTTGTCAATTTCTCATGAATTGGATTCCATCGGCGCTCAATACAATGCCTTTACCGCTCAAGAATTTACTGGCTATTATGCCAAGGGCCAATTTGGCGACCAATCCCAGCTTCTAGATATTGTGTCTGACATTTATCTGAATTCCATTTTGCCAGCGGAAGCGATGGAAAAAGAGCGCGGCGTGATTATTGAAGAAATTAATATGTATGAAGACATCCCGCAACGGCAGGTGGCGGACGAATTTATGACTTTGCTTTATCCCGAACAGCCGGCTGGTTATTC
>MGKD01000018.1 GCA_001794605.1 Candidatus Yanofskybacteria bacterium RIFCSPHIGHO2_12_FULL_45_19b
TACTCGCCCCGGGAAATTATCTTTTACCTCTTTCACCACTGCCCGTGCTAAACGGTTACGCTTATCATACATTGTAAGTAATACCCCAGCAATTTTCAAATGTGGATTAAGCGAGGAGCGCACCAGTTCGATGGTATTGAGTAGATTCCCCAACCCTTCCAGGGCAAAATACTCACACTGCACCGGAATCAAAACCTCCTCGGCTGCGACTAGACCATTCACGGTCAGCAACCCCAACGAAGGAGCTGAATCTATTAAAATGTAGTCATAATTAGTACGAACTGATAGCAACAGATTCTTAAGTCGGAACTCCCTATTATCAACGCTCACCAGCTCTACATTTGCACCGGATAAACTTGCGCCGGCCGGTAGGACATCAAATCCAAAAATTGAGGTTTTGCGACAAACTGCTTCAAACGGAAGCTCGCCACTTAGCGCATGATAAATATGCGGTTGTCCGTCGTCCATTTTTACTCCTATACCCGAAGTAGCATTAGCTTGAGCATCCAAATCTACTAACAAAACATATTTACCCATGGCCGCTAAATAGGCAGCCAAATTGATTGCAGTAGTTGTTTTGCCGGTGCCGCCCTTGGCATTACAGATATTGATGATGCGCGCCATGTAGTTAAGTTAATTGTAGTTAATCGGGCTTTTTTTACAATAGAAAAGCAGTTGAAAAGTAATTAGGTTTTTGCTATAATTGAGTATTAGGATTTGACATATTGATGCCTGAGTGGCGGAATTGGCTTTACGCGCACGACTCAAAATCGTGTGGTCTCACGACCATGTGGGTTCGACTCCCACCTCAGGCACTAAAATGCCTAGACAAAAAACTCCAGCCAAAGAGTTTGTGTGGACACCGAAGCTGACTTATGTAGTTGGGCTTTTGGTTACCGATGGTAATTTGTCTAAGGATGGTAGGCATATTACTATGAGATCCTCTGATAAGTGTATGCTGGTCACCTTCAAGAAATGTCTTAGACTAGAAAATAAAATAGGAGAATCTTACGACAAAGGCAAAGAAAAACCACCTTCTTACCGAGTGCAGTTTTGTAATATCCAATTCTATAAATGGCTTATTTTTATAGGTGTGAGGCCGGCTAAAACCCATACGATTTCAAAGATAAAAATTCCAGAAAAGTTTTTATAGACTTTCTGAGGGGACACCTAGATGGTGACGGGACCATTCTAACCTATCAAGATAAATATAATGTATATAAAGGTAAAAGATACACCAACACAAGAATTTATACACACTTTATATCAGCTAGTGAAAAACATATAAAATGGCTACGCGGAATGTTAAAAAGATGTACTGGAATATCTGGCGCTTTAATTTATAGAAAATCTAATATACCAAATCGAGTTCCAATGTGGCAAATTAAAATAGCCAAATACGAGTCATTAAAATTACTCAAACAGTTGTATTATCATAAAAACTTACCCACACTAGAGAGGAAGCGAGCTATCGCTGAAAAATTACTAAGAAAAATCGACTCGGGTAGTGGAAAATTAGTTTTTGCAGCCTAGCATCTACTTCATCCCCAAAAGTTTCCGTAAAAGCTCCGGACTAGTCGGACCAACCCGCAAAATTTTTGGTTCTTCACTGGTTAGATCTAAAATCGTTGCGGGTAAAGATTTGGGCAAAATCCCCGCGTCAATTACTAAGTTGGGCTGCCTGCCCTGAGTCTGACTTGTAGTGAGTCTCGCCGAACTACCGAAGGGACGGTTACTAGTCTCTAATGCTGTCACCACTTTATTAATATCATTGCTTTCCTCCTCGCCAAAAAGTTTGGCCGAAGTGGCCGTTAACGGATAACCCAATTTAGCCAACAACTTGTCTAAAAAAGGGTAGCTGGCTACCCGTAAACCAACTGTCATACCGTTGGCGGTAGTCAAAGCTGATAAATGCTCACGCCGAGGCAAAATTACTGTTACCGGCCCGGGCCAGATACTGGCCAGATATTTTTCCTGGCGCGGAGTGATATAAGCCAACGCTTTTGCCCAATCTAAATTACGCACCAAAACTGGCAAGGGTTTAGAGTGGTGCCGATTTTTGATTTGAAAAATTTTTTCTACTGCCACGCTGTCGCAAGCATTCGCCCCTAAGCTATAGGCAGTATCGGTGGGGTAAATCATGGTTCCACTCGCTCGCAAAACACGACAGGCCTCGAGAATAGCCTCATTGAAATCTTTATTCAGATCAACTGGAAGGATACGCATAACGAAGGCTAGACTACTAAATTGATTAGGCGATCGGGACGGTAGATTACCTGTCTGATCGACTGACCAGCGAGATGTTTTTGAACAACGGCGGAGGCTAAGGCTAAAGTTTTTGCCTCTGCCTCACCCAAGTCAGCAACTACTTCGACCACCGCACGGGTCTTACCGTTAATCTGCACCACCAATTTAATCTGTTGATCAATAATCTGCGCAGGGTCAAATTCCGGCCAGGTTTCTAGTTGAAGCGAGGTTTTACCTCCTAGCACCTCGTTTAACTCTTCAGCAATATGTGGCGCAAACGGATAGAGCACCTGTAAAAACTTTTTGATTAGGGTAGGGGAGACGGACTCATTTTTTACTTGGTTATAAAAATCCATCATTGCCGCCACGGCAGTATTAAACTGAATCCCCTCAATGTCCTCCCCCACCTTCTTAATTAATTTATTCAGCGCCTTAGTCACAGTAGGTGAATCAGTCCCCTGAGTCGGCCCGTTAGCCCAGCGCCAAATTTTTTCCAAGAATCGACTTACTCCCACAATGCCCCGATCATTCCAACTAATCATGGCCTCGTGCGGACCGAGAAACATCTGATACATCCGCGCGGCATCAGCACCATGTTTTTCAATCAACGCATCTGGACTGACCACGTTGCCGCGACTTTTTGACATCTTCTCCCCGTCCTCGCCCAGGATAATGCCATGCGGCTGACGACGCAAATATGGTTCGGGTTGAGTAACTAAGCCCTGGTCATATAAAAACTGATTCCAAAAACGGGAGTAGAGTAGGTGCAAAGTGGTATGTTCCATGCCACCAAAATATAAATCTACTGGCTGCCACTTAGCCAACTTCTCTTTATCCGCAAAAACTTTTTTATTATGCGGATCACTATAGCGCAACCAGTACCAGGAACTTCCCGCCCACTGCGGCATGGTGTCGGTTTCACGTTTAGCTGGCCCATCACACTGCGGGCATTTAGTATTCACCCATTTTTCTACCGCCGCTAGGGGAGACTCACCTGTTCCAGTTGGCTCATACTTGTCTACCTCGGGTAGTTTTACTGGTAAATCTTCATCTGGCACCGCCACGGTACCTCGTCCTGAAGGATCCTGAAGGGCGCATTTCTCACAATGCACCAGCGGAATCGGCTCGCCCCAATAACGCTGACGCGAAAACACCCAATCACGTAGTTTGTAGCTGATAGTTTTCTGCGCCCAGCCCTTTTTGACTAAATGATTGCTAATTTCTTTGGTGGCAGTGTGAATATCCATCCCATCAAGAAAATCTGAATTCACCATTATACCCTCATCCTCTTGCACCTGATCTGGTTCAGTAATCGGGTCGTTGTCGTTTTTATCTTTCTGTACCACTCGGATAACTGGCAAGTCAAAAACTTTGGCAAATTCGAAATCTCGCTTGTCATGTCCAGGCACACCAATCACCGCTCCCGTTCCCACATTACCCAAAACGTAATCTGCCACATAAAGTGGCATGTGATAGTCGTTAAGATTGTTTACGCAATAAAGTCCAGTGAAAACACCGGACTTCTGACGGTTCTCCATGGTCCGCTCTAATTCTCCGGTCTGTGCTACTTTTTGTTTATAATTCTCAATCTGTTGCCAATGTTTGTCCTCTATTTGTAAAACTGACTGCCTGGCAAGTAATGGGTGCTCCGGTCCGATCACAATAAAAGTCGCGCCAAAGTTAGTATCGGGACGAGTGGTAAAACAAGTAACTTTTTCTGGTCGGTCAGCAATTTGGTAATCAATATTAATTCCCTCTTTCTTCCCGATCCAGTTAATCTGCTGAATCTTCACCGGCTCCGGCCAGTCCAAGTCTTTCAATCCTTCAATTAGCTTTTCCGCGTAAGCAGTAATTTTTAAATACCACTGCCGTAATTCTTTTTTCTCCACTACTGTACCACAACGTTCGCACTTGCCGTCAATCACCTCCTCGTTAGCTAAACCAGTCTTGTCTTTCGGACACCAGTTAATTAAACCAGTGGCTTCATAAGCTAGGCCAGCTTTGTAAAATTGCAAAAACAACCACTGCGTCCATTTATAATATTCCGGATCGGTGGTATTAACCTCACGACTCCAGTCAAAACTCAAACCGAGGGCATCCATCTGCTGGTGCATGTGCTTAATATTCTTCGCTGTAGAAACTTTCGGTTGCACGCCATGCTTAATGGCATAGTTCTCGGCTGGTAGACCAAAGGCATCCCAGCCGATTGGGTACATCACCTCATAGCCACGCATCCGCCAATAGCGACTAATGGCATCGCCCGCCACGTAGGAACGCATATGCCCCATGTGTAAACCATCGCCTGATGGATAGGGGAACTCGATTAAAATATATTTCTTGGGCTTCGAGCTTTCATCCTTAGCAAAAAACAACTGCTCTTTCGCCCATCTTTTCTGCCACTTGGCTTCAATCTTTTTGGGATTATATCTATCCATTTATATTTAAATATCATAGATAATTTAGCAGTTTTTGACAATCTCCATAACCTTCTTTTCCAGCTCGTGTCCGTTACCATGTTTCAACATTCCCAAATAAGAGCTGACCGTCCCGACCTTTAAATCACCCCGAACTTTTTTAAGCATTCTCCGCCTGGTGCTGGTACGCAATACTCGATAATGAGGGAAATTCACCCAGCCAAGCCAATCTACTCCAGAAGCCAGGGTTTTAATAAAAACTTTATTCGGGTGTAGTTGCAGTTTTAGTGCTTCTTGCAGAAAATCCGCCAGTTTAGGTAAAATATGTAGTAACCAGTCTTTATCTTCGGATAAAATCACAAAATCATCGGCATAGCGAATGTAATGCTTAATTTTCAACTTATGCTTCACAAACTGATCAAACTTGTTCATATAGATATTGACCAATAACTGCGAAGTGAGATTACCTAGGGGCAGGCCCACCCCAGGGTTACCCGAATTAAAACTATCTATCACCCGATCTAGCAGCCATAAGACATCTTTGTCTGGAATGTATTCCGACAGGATATTTTTTAAAATCCGGTGATTGATATTGGCAAAAAACTTTTTGATGTCACATTTTAAGACCCAGACAGTTCGAGTATTGTTATGGCCGACTTGGTAAGCAAAGCTCTTAAATCGATTAAGTGCTTTATGCGTCCCATTGTTTAGGCGACAGGAAAAAGAATCAGCAATAAAAACCTGATCAAAAAATGGGTAGAGGATTCGATAAATGGCATGATGTAGTAGGCGATCACGCACAGTGGCTTTATGGATATTTCTGGGTTTGGGATCGGAGATATGAAAAGCTTGATATAAATCATGACAATAACTAAAACCAGCCAAGTCTTGATGCAGACATAAAATATTATCCACCAGATCAAGCGCAAAGATTTGGACGTCTTTTCTGCTCCGCTTTCCACGCAAAAACTCCTTCCAAGATTGCAAAAGGTTGTCTATTGAGATAACATCGGCGAAACCATTAATAAGTCTTTTCGAACCACTACTTTTATGCCCCCCCCTGGCAACACTTTGTCCATTATTCAAAAACTGACCAGTGCTTACAAACTCTGGCGAGATTATTGGATTCATTTTGATAAGTTAACCAGATTTGGTCTGGGAGTAAAAATTGATGGATTGTTTATTGAAACTATGCAAAATGTTTTTATCGCCAGTCGCAAGAATAGAGAATACAAAAAAATTTATCTCGATAAAGCCTCTGACAAACTTGATCTCTTGAAATTCCTACTACAAATTGCCTGGGAAACTAGCGTCTTGGATAATAAAAAATATATTAGCCTATCACAACCATTAGTTGAAATTGGAAGAATGCTCGGTGGTTGGCAAAAACAAACAAAGACCCCATAACCTGGGGGTCTTTGAACGAAGCAAGTTTCGAGAGAACCTGGTTGCCAGCGTTCCACGCATTCGGATTCTCGACCGAGTTAGCATCGACATTCCAGCCGTTCTCGGCGTACCAATACGCGTTCACCGTCCAGATTTTGTATGAGATATCTTCTAAACCACTGCCCATTGAATACTCTCTGGGCTGAATTTTATTCGGCACTGCAATGCCATAATACCTCATACCAAGTAGCTTCGTTTTTAGGCTCCCAGAACAAACCATTATGCACGCCTAGAGTTCGGCCGCCGAAAGCCTTGACCGTCGGCAGATTCGCCTAATATCCAAACCCATCTTATTTAAAAACTAAGAAAAAGAAAAGACCGGTCGGGATAAATCCCAACCGGCCCAAGGCCCAAGCAATCAAGGGGCCAAATACCTAAGCTACTTGCGAGAGAACCTGGCGGCCAGCGAACCACGCATTCGGATTCTCGACCGAGTAAGCATCGACACCCCAGCCGTCCTCGGCGTACCAAAACGCGTACACCGACCAGATAACTCCACAATCGTCTTCGATGTAGGCGATATTCGCCCAACCGTTGACGAGCAAAGGACCTTCTTGGCCCTGGCCTTGTGCTTCGATCAGCTGACAGAAGTGGGCGAGTTTAATCACTCGCTTCTCTGAGCCCAGTTCAGTCATGATCTCCGGATCGCGGGAAGCTTTTTCCAGTCGATGGATAGCGATATTCCCGGCCGAGACACTTTTCTCGACTTTTCCAAGAAAGTGTTTGGTGAAGTTACTACCAAAGTCCCAAAACTTCACCTTTTTGTTCTCCTTGGTGAAGTGATCTTTAGCCACGAACTTCTCGACGGCACCGACAGCAATAGTGTGTAGAAAAGTCAGAACGCTGGCCCATGGGTTTTCCCTGCGGAGAAACCGCTTGAAAGCAGCGAGCCAGAGAGTGCCGTCCGAACCGGCAAGTTTTTCAAAGAAATCCGTGATCGCTCCGGCCACTTCGGCCAGAGCACTTGTACCGAGCACGCTAGGCATGGTCAGTCTCCTGTGATTGAAGAACGGTTGTTAAAGAGTCGTTTTTGAACACCTCCTTCATTCCGTTCTGAAGTGCATAACTTCTGCAGTAGAATTAAGCCATGAAAGAGGATAAAAAGTATGGGCACTTTGACCAGTTGAG
>MGKD01000019.1 GCA_001794605.1 Candidatus Yanofskybacteria bacterium RIFCSPHIGHO2_12_FULL_45_19b
CCCGCCGAGGAAAAGAAGAAAGGTAAGGAAAATTTTTGGTTTTTGCTCCCGCGACCGAAGGGAGCGGACGAGGCGCGCAGATTAGTCCTCGCTCGGATTGTTTTGGAAAAAAGTTCGGATTTTGTTCAGGAGACACAGCCATTCGACTCACTTCGTTCGCTCATGGTTATAACCAGAGTCGAATGTCCTGAGCGCAGTCGAAGGATGTATGTTTTATTTGTATATTATAAAAGATGAACGCGGCAGCATTTATATAGGCCAAACTAATGATTTAGAAAAACGAATTCAAGAACACATTAACAAATACAAAAAATCTTCTAAATACGCTAAAGATAATGGAAATTTTAAACTAATATATAAAGAAGAATACAGCTCCAGATTAGAAGCTATGCAAAGAGAAAAGCAGCTTAAGGGATGGACAAGAGCAAAGAAAGAGACATTAATTAATAAAGATTTAGTGTTGTTAAAAAAACTGTAACCAAATTGAGATAGGCCTGCAGTGAGCTAGTCGAACTGTTATTTCGCCCGAGGAGCTTTAGAGAAAGAATATGGTGACTCTATTTAATGTAATTTCAGCTGACGGATTTATTGCCGGAAAAGACGGCAGTGAGAATTTTATTCCGGACGATTTGTGGCCGAATTTTCTTAATCTTTGCCAAGAATACGGGACCTTAATCATGGGCAGAAAAACATACGATGTTATCCAAAGTTATGATAAAAATTTGCTTGATCAATTTGAGATGCTACATATTAGAAAAATAGTAGTTAGTGGCAATAGAAACTTCTATCCAAAGAAAGAGTATGTTGTGGCACATTCTCCAGAAGATGCTGTAACCTTGGCACCAGATGCCCTAGTCTCGAGCGGCCCAATTCTAAATAATTTTTTATTGGGAAGTCATCTTGTTAAAAAAGTTATTCTACACGAGGTTCCGACCTCTATTAAAGAAGGTATTAAACCTTTTGATAAAGATGAAATTATTTTAATTCCTATAGATAAGAGCCCAGAAATCAAGGGGGTAAAGGTACGCGAATACCGAATTAGATAGTCTGCTCAAGATGCGTCATTTGTGCTAAGATTTAGATAGCTAAAATATCTTTATGAGCATCGAAATGCCCTCAGGGGGCTCTCCAGACAAAAAAGAGCAAGAACCAATCACTGATCAACAGTGCTTGGATGCAATGAAACAAGGCAACTTTGAATTGGTGAAAGATTGGTATGCCGAGCAAGAAAAAATCGCTGATCAAGACCCCTCTGGGCTGGGTCGTATCAATTTGACCATGAGGTTGGGTGGGTTACAGCTCGAAGCTGGCCTAATGGATTATGCTTTTGATACTTTACAAGATGCATATGAAGATGCCCATCGACAAGGCTATACTGATGCTGCCAGTAAAATCAGAGAGATTTTAGAACAGATGTAGGTGCAACATTTACCTCCGCCGTTTTTTGTGTTACAGTAACACTCTTTTATGGCAGGAGAAGCAATTATCCGATTCGAAAAGGCGGCCTTTGATTATGGCCACAATAAACCCATCCTCGCTGGGGTGGATTTTTCTATTCGCCGGGGTGCTAAGATCGCAATCATGGGGCAGAATGGGGCGGGTAAGAGTACAATTTTCCAACTAATTGTCGGGGCGCTTAAACTGGAAACCGGTTCAATTCATTTGGCGCCACGCCTAACCATTGCCATCGCCCGCCAGGTTATTCCGCGCGATCAGCTCGATTTAACGGTGCGAGAGTTTTTTGAGGCCTACGCCAGAATTCCAGAAGGCCAAGATAAAGTCTATGACATTGATCCCAAGATTGATGCGGTATTAGAGGTGGTAAACTTGCATGCAGGACACGATCGGATCATTCGCTCTTTTTCCGGCGGCCAGCAGGCGCGTTTGCTTTTAGCCTCAGCCTTAATTCAAGAGGCCGATGTTTTACTACTAGACGAGCCGACCAATAATCTCGACAAGGCCGGCATTGCTCACTTGCGCCAGTTTTTAATTGATTACAAAAAAACCGTCATTGTGGTCTCGCACGATGCTGACTTTTTGAATGCCTTTACGCATGGCGTGTTGTATCTAGATTTACATACAAAAAAGATTGAGCAGTACCAGGGTAACTATTTGAATGTGGTGGAGCAGATTACTGCCCGCATTGAAAAAGAAAACAGCGCTAACGCGCGCTTAGCCAAAGAGGCGATTGAGAAAAAGGAGAAGGCCAACTTCTTTGCCATGAAGGGTGGTCGCTTGCGCCTACTGGCCAAACGCATGCGCGAGGATGCGGCGGAAATGGAGGAGTCACAAATGGATGTGCGCAAAGAGGACAAAACCATTCGCTCCTTTACCATTCCCGCCCAGGAGGATTTAATTGGTAATATTGTCGCTCTGACCTCAGTCGGAATCATCAAGGGCCACAAAGCCGTCCAGCGCAAGGTAGAGATTGCTCTGCAGAAAAACCGTCACCTATTATTGGCTGGGCCAAATGGTATCGGCAAGAGTACCTTACTAGAGGCACTGGCTTCTGGTAAAGCTAAAGGGGCCCAAATTACCGCTGGTGTAACGGTTGGCTATTACCGCCAAGATTTTTCTACCCTAAATTTTGAGGATACGGTTTACCAGTCACTGCAATCAGTGGCTAAAGGATTGGGCGAGCAGGAAATTCGCTCCATCGCCGCCGGCTTTCTCATTACTGGTGATACCATTTTTACTAAAATCGGTAGCCTCTCGGAAGGCCAGAAAGGTTTAGTAGCCTTTGCACGTTTGGTCATGCAACGCCCGGGGTTACTAATTCTCGATGAGCCAACTAACCACATTAACTTTCGTCACTTGCCAGTAATTGCTCAGGCACTCGATCAGTATCGCGGGGCAATGATTTTAGTCAGTCACGTCCCAGAATTTGTTAGTCAGATTCGGATTGACGAAACCCTGGATCTAGGCGAGTAATATGTATTTCGTTTATCTCATTCTCTGTAAAGACAAAAGTATCTATACTGGTATTACTACTGATGTAAAACGGCGTTTTGCCGAACACCAAGCCGGCAAGGGTGGCCACTATACGCGTGCCAAAAAAGTTGTTAAAGTTTTATATAGTGAACCGCAGAAAACCCGTGGCCAAGCACTTAAACGCGAAGCCGAGATAAAACGGTGGAGCAGAAAAGAAAAATTAGCCCTAGCTAAAGCAGATAAAAACTATGAGTAAATACGAAGGATTAGTTGAGGCCGTTGCCGCCCCGATTATTGTAAACGATAACGGAAAGATTCTTTTAATAAAATCTCACAAGTGGGGAGATAAATATTTAATTCCTGGTGGCCACATAGAAATAGGCGAGACAATCTTTGAAACAGCAGAAAGGGAGGGAAAGGAGGAAACTGGTTTAGAACTATCTGCTCAAAACTGTGTAAATATCGGTGAGCTAATTTATGATCCTGATTATCATAGAAAGGCACATTTAATCTACTTTCATATAGTTTGCAAAGTTGTTTCCGGGGAGGTTAGTTTAGACGGCCGAGAGCTGAAAGAGTTTATCTGGGCCGATCCCCAAAAAGCCTTAGCTTTAGATTTTGTCGCAGGCATAAAACGTTCCATTCAAAATTATATAGATGGGGTAGAAATAAATGTAGAGTCAATAAGATTTTGATATGTCGCCCAAAAATTTGGATAACTAGTGGTTTGATAGTTGGCTCACTGTTAGGCGGATTTATTCCGGCACTGTGGGGCGATAGTGGATTTTCGGTAACCTCAGCTATTTTTAATTTTATTGGTGGCGCGGTTGGGCTGTATGTTGGTTATAAAATCAGTCAAGCGTTTTAGTTAAACTGCAAGAAAAGTTTCAAGCGCTATTAAAATGACCGAAGAAGAAATTAAAGCTAAGCTAACACCTGAACAGTACGAAATTTTGCGTAAGGGTGCTACTGAGGCGCCTTTCATTGGTCAGTATGTGAACGAGCACGCCAGGGGGATGTACCGATGCACAGTTTGCGGTCAGCAGTTATTTTCCTCAGAGGCGAAGTTCGACTCTGGCACCGGTTGGCCTAGCTTCACAGATCCAGTTAACCTAGAAAATGTTGAGCTGGTAAATGATAACAAACTTGGGGTTGGCCGTACGGAGGTCCGTTGTAAACGTTGCGGTTCACATCTCGGCCATGTTTTTGAGGACGGCCCAGAGGATAAGGGTGGTAAACGTTATTGCATCAACTCGCTCTGCTTAGAACTGAATAAGGGGTAGTCTATGTCACTGTGTTTGACGTAATATTCTTTTCAGTGTATAATATAAATAGGAATAACTGTAAGTTGCTTTACAAAAACAAGGAGAATACAAATTGAGACAATTTCTCAGACGCGTTTACGAGGTCTATAGACCTCTCCGATTTTCGATGCTTGGGCTCTTCGGTTTTATCATCCTATCCCAAGCTATCAACATGGCTTCGCCATGGCTCAACAGCAAGATAATCGACGGGCTGGTGCGGACATCTCCACTCAGCCAAATCTATATCTTCGCTGGCATCACAAGTGCTCTATGGATCTTCAGATCAACCTTCTACGGTTGGTTGCGAGACAGGTACGAGTTGGCCCACATCGATTACGCCATACCAAAGCGAATGCAGGAAGTCACGCTGGCCAAGTTGTTCGGTTTCTCAATCGGACAACACACCAGCGAAAACTCCGGCATCAAACAGACTGTCATCAACCGCGGCGAAAACGCTTTGGTCAGTCTCGGTGATATCGTGCTTTACCAAGCATTTCCGCTTTTGGCCGAAGTCGTCATTTTGACGGGCGTTTTGTTCTATTGGAGTCGGTTGATTGGTTGTGTTGTTTTGGTCGCCGTCGTGCTTTACGCACTGGCGGTGATAAAAATTAACAGCCACTTCCGACCCGACATGAAGAAAATCGAGAAGCTGTTCATCAGCGACTCCAAATTCCAAGGCGAGATCGTTCGCAACATTGGTCTGGTCATGGCCAACGCCCAAGAAGACCGGGCACAAAAGGAATGCAAAGAAAGTCTGGGCGGAGCATATGGTTTTGCGCGTAACGTGTGGGACCGCTTCGTAACCTGGGCGGCCTTTCGCAACGCCATTTCCGTGATTGCTCTCTCGGTCGTGCTGATCATCTGCATTAACGGGGTGCATAGCAAGATATATACGCTCGGCCAGTTCGTTATGTTCATGGCTTGGGCCAACAATGCGTTAGGTAATCTTGGCAACATGAGTCCGCTTCATCGCCGGCTCATTCAGCACTACACTTCGGTTAGACGATACTTCGATATGCTCGGCATCGAGCCGGATGTCAAAGTTCTGCCCAACCCAGTTAGGCCGGATAAGTTTGCCGGACGGATTGAGTTTAAGAACGTCACTTTCCGCTATCGTGGCAGGGATGTTCAAGGACAAATCGAAGAGGATGACGAAGAGCCGAAACAGGCACAGCCAAAAGTAATTAATCCAGCTCTCGACGATGTCAGCTTTGTAATCGAGCCTGGGCAGACTGTCGCATTTGTCGGTGAATCCGGCGCAGGCAAGTCCACTCTGGTCAACGCCATAATCCGAGCACAAGACCCGGAGTCAGGACAGATTACTGTGGACGGCAACGATCTGCGGGTGCTTGACCTCAAACATTTTCGCAAGGCAATCGGGATCGTCAACCAAGATGTTTCCCTGTTCGATCAGACACTTCGCTACAACATCACATTCGGTCTGAACGGCCGAGCCGCTAAACTAAGTGATAAAGAACTCTCTAATGTCGCCGAAATGTCGTGTATCGACCGCTTCTTCCATCGGTTGGAAAAGGGGTTTGATACGCTCATCGGCGAACGTGGAGTAAAACTGTCGGGTGGTGAACGCCAAAGAGTCGGCATTGCCAGAGCGTTGATTAAAGAGCCGGATATTCTGATCTTTGACGAAGCGACGAGCAGTCTCGATTCCGAGAACGAGGGGCTGATTCAAGAATCCATCGAACAGGCATCCAAAGGCCGCACGACAATCATTATTGCTCACCGTTTCAGCACCATTCGGAACGTCGACAAAGTGATCGTTTTCGACAAGGGCAAAGTAGTCGGCCAAGGCACACACGAAGAACTCGCGGCAAACTGCGAGACCTATCAACGTCTGACCCGTAAACAAATCTTTGCTTAATTTCTCCAGAAGAGGTCGTTAAAAATCATGAAGAGCCTGACCAGCTCTTTTTTGTTTGCACAGAATTTAAAAAACTAATAAGCTTTGGTTATCAGAATGAAAACCCTCAAGTTTAAAGACTTTAAGGCCGAATGGATTTTGGCAGGAACCAAAACCGCTACCATGCGGTTATTTGATGATAAAGATTTGCAAGTCGGCGATGAGTTGGATTTGATTAACAGCGATAGTGGAGAAAGTTTTGCTAAGGCCATAATTACCGGAGTGTTATTCCGCAATCTAGGCGAAGTAGATGATGTTGATCTCGACGGTCATGAGAAGTGGAACAGTCCGGCAGAAATGCTACAGTCTCTGCAAACCTATTATGGCGATAAAGTTAACTCCGAAACACCAGTTAAAATAGTAAGATTTAAGTTATATGATTAAGCGACTACATTCTACCCTCTTTTTTGTCGGAGATTTAGGTCGGACCGCAGAGTTTTATGAGAAACTAGGCTTTGCAGTGCAGAAGTTTGATGATGTGGTGCGAATCAAAATAGGTGATTTTACCCTGGCTTTTATGGATGAGAAAAAAGTCGAAATAGATAAAGAATCGGGCGTAAACCCTAAGGGGATCGGGACTTTTACCTATGTTGAGGTGGATGACGTTGACCAGCATTTTCAATTAGTAAAAGATGCTGGCGTTAAAACTTCTAGTGAACCAAAAGACTGGCCCTGGGGAAAACGTGAATTTGCCGTCAAAGACCCAGACGGATACAAGATTGTTTTCTATTCGCCAGTAAAGAAGTAGAAATGAAAAACATCTACATCATTCATGGTTGGGATGGGAGTCCGGAGGAGCCGATGTTGCAGTGGTTGAAAAGTAATTTAGAAAAAGCTGGTCATCAAGTAACCGTGCCGGCGATGCCAGACCCAGGCACACCAACGATTGCTAGTTGGGTAGGAAAGTTGCAAGAAACTATAAAACCCAACACGGAAACTATTTTAGTTGGGCATAGTGTGGGTTGCCAGGCGGTGTTGCGCTATTTGGAAACTCTGTCAGATGAAGTAAAAATTGCCGGGGTAGTTTTAATTGCGCCTTGGATGGAGCTAGATCAACAAACTATCACGGAAGAGGGTGAGGCGGTAATCGCCATTGCCAAGCCCTGGATGGAGACACCAATTAACTTTACCAAAATGAAATCACACATCGGAAAAACCGTGGCCATCTTCTCTGATAATGATCCCTATGTACCACTTAATCAGAAAGATTTATTTGCCAGAGAGCTAAATGCAGAAGTTGTAGTTGAAAACAACAAAGGGCACTTTTCGGTGGGTGATGGTATAACCGAACTGCCTGCGGCGCTCGAAGCGGTAGAGAAATTGTAATAACCCCCAGTCTTAGGCGTCTAAATATATAATGCTAAAACCATGGATTCGCTGGCCATTATTGGTAGTAGGTAATACTGTGCTGGCTATTGTGGTCTGGTTTTTGTTACCGTAGCAGGCAGAGATGGCAGTGTTGCCAGCTGTCTCTCCCACTATAGTAGAAACACCGAGTACTCCGATAATTGAAGAGAAAATTTTGGGTTCACTGACATAATTTGGTTGAAGATTTGCCATTGCAAGTAATAGATTTCTTGATTCGAAGAAACGCCGTCGCGCG
>MGKD01000020.1 GCA_001794605.1 Candidatus Yanofskybacteria bacterium RIFCSPHIGHO2_12_FULL_45_19b
CTTTCGGGTCGCCATTTTTACTCTCGGCTTTACAGCCCAGGCAGTTAATCGGGAAGATTATATCGGCCAAATAGTTTCTCCGCACTAATCAATTGTGGTATAATTCTAGGCAACAGACAATGGCTTTTTCTTTATTCGGAAATCTTTTAGGTAAAAAAGGCGTCATCGGTCTTGATATTGGCACCGCCTCAATTAAGTTAGTCGAGCTAGCCCATGACGGTGGCCGCTTTAATCTGCTTAACTATGGAATTTTTGAGTTAAGTAACCAGGAGGAGGCAATTGAGACCAGTCATGCTGGCAAGCTACCAGAAGAAAACATTGTCGCTGGTATTAAAGAATTGTTGACTCGGGCCAATATCAAGAGCAAAAAGGTAATTGCCTCAGTGCCCTCCTTCTCTACCTTTTCCACGGTGCTATCGATGTCTTACTTATCGGAAAAAGATTTAGCCAAGACGATACCACTAGAGGCAAAAAAATACATTCCTATTCCCCTGGAGGAGGTGGACATGGATTGGACTATTATTGATACCAAGCCAGCCACCGGGCAGGGAACACCAATGGTGGATGTTTTTTTGGTGGCGATGGCTAAGGCTGAAAAAGAAAAGTATAAGCGTATCATTCAGGCGGCTGGTCTGGAGCTAATCTCTTTCGACCTAGAAAGTATTGGCTTGATCCGTTCTTTATTAGGCAACGATCTTAGTCCAATGGCGGTAGTAAACATTGGGGGACGCAGTAGTTCGATCATGGTAGTGGATCGTGGTTATGAGAGAATTAACCATAATTATGAAATTGGCGGCTTTGAGATTACGCGCTCGATTGCTCGTTCCATGGGGGTTAATTTAGCACGGGCCGAAGAGTTAAAACGTAGTATGGGTCTACTGCAAGATAACAAGGGTGGTACCAAAATTGTCAGCGAAGCAATGCGTTCGTTGTTGGATATGATTGCGTTTGAAACCCAAAAAACTATCACCAACTATGAAACTGGCAAAACCATTAAGGTACAAAAAGTTTTTTTGGTGGGCGGCATGGCCAATATGCCGGGCCTCGCTGACTATATCAAAGGCAAGTTACAAATCGATGTTTCAGTCGGTAACGCTTTTGCTCGGGTAGTATTTACCCCCAAATTACAACCAATTATTGCTGAATTAGCTCCGACCTTGGCCATTGCTACTGGGGTAGCAATGCGCGAAGTGAACATCTAACTAGAGTACCGATAGTTTTGTTGGTATAATATTATCATCACCCATGAATAACCCAACTGAATCAATCCAATTTTTACCGGAAAGCCGACGCCGGATAGAGATTGATAAACCGGGAGAAAACAAGCTACTCTACTGGGCGCTTGGTTTTATAGCACTAGTGTTATTGATTTGGGGTGGTTTAAAAGTTTGGGAGTATCAATTAGCTAAACAGATCACCGATCCGGCCACTGGTTTAGATAAGCAAATTGAAGATCAAGACAAGTTGCGTGATCGAACCTACGAAGAGCAATCCCTACTCCTAAGTCAAAAGCTTAATCTGGTTGGGGGTTTAATAGATAATCATATTATCTGGTCCAACGCCTTGCGCCGTTTGCAAAATCTAACACCGGCTCAGATTCAGTTGGTGAATTTGGGGGCTAAGGTTTACGAAAACAAAATGCAAATAGAAGGATTGGCGGCAGATTATGGCACCATTGCCAGACAGATCAAGAGTTACCTAAGCGAGGCTGGTATCGTTGATGTGTTAGTACAACAAATTAAACTAATGCCAACTGGCAGATTGCAATACCAGATGTTCATTACCATCGATAAGAATAAATTTCTTTTAGCTAAACCAGTCAAACCATGAATTTTCGTAAATTAATATCAGCCGGGGTTATCAGTTTGGCGGTAGTGATAGCTTTTGTCTTGCTTTGGCCAACCTTCAACCACACCAGTCTTTTACGCACCGCTATTCAAGAGCGTCAAGTGATTCTGCAGAAACGCGCATCCTTAGTGAGTAAGGTTAAGCAATGGCAAGCACAACAGAAAAAAGATCAATCCAAGATCGATAAATTAAGTACTTTGTTACCCAGTCAAAATGCCAACGAAGAGATTTTGGTTTCGCTTGAACAAATTGCCAAACAAGCTGGGGTGGTAATGCAAAAGGTGGAAATATCCAACGGTGATATAAATAACGCGACAAGTTATGAGAATTTGTTAGTGACGGTTGTAAGTAGCGGACAGTATGTAAATTTTCGTGAGTGGCTGGCCTTATTGGAAAAAAATCTAAGAATTTTTGATGTCCAAGAATACGTTATTGGCAAGGATATCGCCGGTAATAATTTAAACTTTACCATAAAATTTAATAGCTATTATCTAAACAAATAATCCATGGAAGCAAACAAGCCAAAAACCAAAGCTAATACTGATAATCTTTTTGCTGGTTTGATTATTTTTGTTGGTTTGGTTTTGGGCTATCTATTGTATTCTAGTTATCCCGATGGTTTGTTTGGGGCAGTAGCCGTTCCACCCGCTCCTAAACTAGATGATCTGGGTCAAAAAGTAGAGAAGCTAGACTTAAGGTTTACAGTACTGGATAGAATCGCCTCTAGCCAACTGGAGATTTTCGGTGAAATTCCAGTAACGCCTGGTACTACTGGCAAAGAGGATCTGTTTAGTCCATTTTAGTTTCTCCTATGGCAGTAAAAATTCCGATCACCCTAATCAACGAGTTGATTCAGCGCAAGCTGTTAACCGCCGAACAGGCGGAGCTTTATCAAAAACAGGCCCGGGAAGAGGGCAAAGACTTTGGTCGAATTTTATTGGACCAGGGTATCGTTAAAGATGAGGAATTACTAAAGATAAAGTCGGAGCTTTACCATTTGCCAGCGGTTAATTCAGCCGAACTAGAAATTAACAAAGAGCTTTCTAAAACCATCTCAGAGGATGTTATAAATTTCTATCAGATCATTCCGGTAGCACGCCAAGATACCACCCTTAGTGTGGGGGTGCTTAATCCCGAAGACCTGGACGCGCTAGAAGCACTGAAGTTTATCGGTCAAGATCAAGGTCTGACTTTGGGGAAATTGGTGATTAGTTATCGGGATTTTGACAAGGTCTTTAAGAGTTACTCCTCGATTACCGAAGAAGTAGGGGAAATTCTTCAGCCATTAACCACGGAGGATAAAAAGCCGCAACTAGATTTGGCAGAAAGTGGTAGTCTGGAGCAAATTACCGCTGATTCGCCAATTACTAAAGTAGTGGCGATTATTGTTAAGCATGCGGTAGAAAGCAAGGCCTCTGATATTCACATTGAACCATTTGAAAATAATATTCGCGTGCGCTTTCGTATTGATGGAATTTTGCAGTCGGCCCTGGCTTTGCCTAAAAATCTGCTAGCGGCCATTGTTACCCGCATCAAGATTCTGTCAGAAATGAAGATTGATGAAACCCGCCTGCCGCAAGATGGGCGGTTTAGTACCTTTCTTGGACGTAAAATTGACTTTCGTGTTTCCTCACTGCCTACGCGTAATGGAGAAAAGATTGTGATGCGTATTCTCGACCCCTTGGTTGGCAATATTGATTTACCAGATTTAGGTCTGGCTGGACACTCTTTAGAATTAGTAGAAAAGAGCATTGCCAAGCCTTTCGGCCAGATTTTGGTTACCGGTCCAACTGGTTCTGGCAAAAGTACCACACTATATTCTTTATTGCGTCGATTTAATAACGACGGTATCAATGTCATTACGTTAGAGGATCCCATTGAATATTTTATTGATGGCGTGAATCAGTCACAGACCCATGAGGAGATCGGCTACACTTTCGCTAGCGGTTTACGTACCATTTTGCGCCAAGACCCGGATGTTATTATGGTGGGTGAGATTCGTGACCGTGAAACTGCTGGGCTGGCTACTAATGCCGCTTTGACTGGGCATATTGTGTTAGCTTCACTACATACTAACGATGCGGTTGGTGTAATCCCGCGCTTGATTGATATGGGGGTGGAGAAGTATCTAATTGCGCCTACTTTAAATTTAGCCATTGCCCAAAGGTTGTTACGTAAACTCTGTAACAGCTGTAAGGTAAAGAGCGAACCAAATGCGGGAGAGAAGCACATCATTGCTGAGGCGATTAACAACATCCCCGAAGTTTATAAGGCCGAGTTACCCGAGACGGTTGATTATATCTATAAACCATCTGAGCAGGGTTGTAAGGAGTGTGGTGGCAAGTCTTACAGAGGGCGTATCGCTATCTTTGAAGTCTTGGAAATGACGGATGAGTTGGAACAGCTGGTCTTAACCGATATCTCAGAGAGTAAAATTCGGGCTGAGGCCAAGCGGCAAAATATGATAATTATGTTCCAGGATGGTATAATAAAAGTACTGCAGGGGGTTACTTCGTTAGAAGAGTTGTTGCAGACCGCCCAACAAGAGGAACCAGTGGCAGAAAAAGCCAAAACTAAAGTTTAATTTATGGATCTATTGAATTATCGTCAGGCAGTCGAAGAGCTACTTACTACTACCGCTAAAGAGCACGGCTCGGACTTGCATCTCTCGCCGGGAGTTTACCCAACTATGCGCGTGGATGGTCGCCTAATTGCGCTTAATCAGCGGCCGATTCTGGATCCGCAGACGTTGGAGGGGTATGCGTTAGCCTTGTTGGGTGAAGAAAATAAGGAAAAATTTTTACAAGAAAAAGAGGCTGACCTAGCCTATACGGTTGGGGATAAAGCACGTTTTCGTATAAATATTTATTTAACACGTGGTCAGTATGCCATTGCTTGCCGCTTTATTCCTTACACTATCAAAACGATTGAGGAGTTAAAACTGCCCCCGATTATTAAATTTTTTAGCAAGCTTTCCCAGGGTTTTGTTTTGGTGGTAGGGCCTAATGGTCACGGCAAATCTACTACCATGGCTTCTTTGATTGATTTAATTAACCATGAGCGCGTAGAAAAAATTGTTACCATTGAAGACCCGATTGAATATATGTTCATCTCTGACAAGAGTGTGATTGACCAACGTGAGGTCGGTAGTGATACCAACTCCTTTAATGCCGCGCTGCGTTCTACTTTTCGTGAAAATGTTAATGTCATAATGGTGGGGGAGATGCGTGACTATGAGACTATTAGCACCGCGGTGTCGGCGGCCGAAACTGGCCACCTAGTATTTGCTTCCTTGCACACCAACAATGCTCCACAAACGATCGAGCGCATCATCGATAGTTTTCCACCCACTCAGCAACCGCAGATTATCTCTCAATTAGCTAATACTATCTCCGGAGTGATTTCCCAGCGTCTAATCCCTAGTGTCAATGGTGGACTGGTGCCCGCCGTGGAAATTATGATTGCTAATTCAGCGGTGCGTAATCTAATCCGTGAAAATAAAACTGAACAATTGGGCATCGTAATTGAAACTAGCGAAGACGCCGGTATGATTTCATTAAACAAATCCTTGGCCGATCTAGTGCGCCAGGGGATTGTGGCGCGCGAGCAGGCCGAATTCTTCTCGCTCAATCCCAAAGAATTAAAAATCCTTCTTAGCTAATGGCTTTATTACAATTCCAATATGAGGCGAAGAACCGACGCGAAGAAATAGTAAGCGGTAGCGTCGAGGCAATCTCGGAAGAATCAGCGTTGGAGACGCTCCAGGAGCGTGGTTTAACTGTGCTTAGTTTGGTTGGTGAGGAACGCGGTTTGTTGAAAATGGATGTGGGGGGCTGGTTTAATCGACCCAACAACAAAGATGTTGTAGTTTTTACGCGTCAGTTAGCTACCGTTATTGCGGCGGATGTGCCCTTGATTGAGGGTCTCAATACGATTGCTCGTCAATCCGAAAAACCGGTTTTTACCAAAATTGTCATGGATCTAGCCGAAGCGATTCGGGGCGGTAACTCACTTTCTGGTGCTGTAGCCAAATATCCCAAACTGTTTACCAACTTCTATGTCAGCCTGGTACGTTCAGGAGAAGTTTCTGGTCGCATGGAAGAGACCTTGCTTTATCTAGCTGACTACCTGGAGCGTAACCAAAATATGAATTCCAAAGTGAAGGGGGCTTTAGCCTATCCAGGTTTTATTTTGTTTGCTTTGGTAACGGTGATGATTATCATGGTTACCAGCGTATTGCCTAAAATGCTTGGCTTTATCACCGAAGCGGGGGTAGCAGACATCCCATTAATTACACGCATCCTAATTGCTTTAACTGACTTTGTTAACCGTTATCTTTGGGTAATATTGGCAGTAATGGTGTTTGGTATTTGGTTCGTGCGTCAGTATGCGCGTACTCTCGATGGGAAAAAGCGCTTGGACTATATCAAGATTTCCTTTCCACGCCTGGGGGTAGTGGCGCGTAATGTTTATATTGCTCGTATTGCTGAAACGCTGTCCACCTTAATTAAATCTGGCGTGCCAATTTTGGAAGGGTTAAAAATTACCTCAGAGATTGCCAATCACTCACTCTATCGCGAAATTCTGATTGAGGCGCAACAAAACGTGCAAAATGGCGGTACCATTTCCGAGGTGTTATTCAAATATCCCAAGGAAATCCCGCGTTTGGTGGCCTCAATGCTAACTATCGGCGAAAAGACCGGCAAAACTGACTTTATGCTAGAAAACATCTTTAAATTTTATAACGCCGAAGCCGAGCGGGATATCCAGAATTTATCGCAATTAATTGAGCCGATTCTGATCCTATTGTTAGGCTTAGGTGTGGCTCTACTCGTATCCGCTATAATGTTGCCAATGTTTAGTCTAGTGAACATTTAATTATGCTACTTGCCCGCCGAAGCCCCCTTGGGGCGTAGGAGGGCCTATGTTTAGTCTGGTTAATATCTAATCATGTTGCTTGCCCGCCCGTAGCCCTTGGGGCTTAGGCGGGCCTGTGTATAACTAATTTGCTAGTGACTGCTGACGGCGTTATAATCAAGAAAAGTTTAAATAATTAAGCAACTATGAATATATTTGCAAGCAGAAACTCTCGGCCAGCCAATACCCTACGGCTCTCTCGTGGTTTCACTTTGGTTGAGTTGTTGGTCGTGATCGCGATTATCGGTGTTTTATCCACACTGCTACTTTTGCAGTTAGGTACGGCGCGTGCCAAAGCGCGTGATACTAAGCGCATTACCGATGTTAGTGGCATTCGTACGGCAGTGGAGCTTTATTATGATGACTTTAATGGAGTCTATCCGACTGCCATCTCTACGGCTAATATTGGCAAATATTTGGCAGCACCAACTGTACCAAATGATCCAGTAACCGCTGTAGCTTATTTTTACGCCTATAGCCCGGCCGCTAGTCCCACGAAATTTCACATCTGGACTGAGCTAGAGAATAAGAATACTGCCGCTTTAGCGGGTGATGGTGATATGAATTCTACTGGTTGGTCCGGCAGTGCTTTTAATGCCAGTGTCGCTACTACCGAAGCTTGCACAGCGGCTTACGCGGCTGGGGTGGCGCGTGATTGCGTTTACGATACTGGTCAAAAATAATTCCCTTTGATTTTTCTCTTGCCACCGTTAGCGTGCTAGAATGTAAGCATGTTAACGGTGGTTTTGTTTTTGGTTGGTCTAATAGTTGGTAGTTTTCTCAATGTTGTAATTTGGCGCTTGCCACGTGGAGAGGGAGTGACCGGTTTGGTTCGGGGTGAAAAAAAGGGCCAGGTTTCAACAGAGAGGCAATTTCGGTACTGGGACAATAGCCGTTCCAAATGTCCCAACTGCCAACGCCAAATCAATTGGTATGACTTAATGCCGGTTATCAGTTTTTTTATTCTGCGTCGGCGGTGTCGTTTTTGTAAAAAGCCAATCAGTTGGCGCTACCCCTTAATAGAATTATCCATTGGGCTGCTCGCCTTACTGCTTTATTGGCTATTTCTGCCCGTCAGTTTAATCCAGTGGCTAAATTTTGCTTACTGGCTGGTGACATTGTCTGGTGTTTTCGCTATTGGTGTTATTGATTTTACCCATTTAGTTATTCCTGATAAAATATTGATAGTTTTGGGGGTGGTAGGTTTGGCGCATGCCATAAAATTTGATTTTTCCAGCCACCTGATTACTGCCCTAATTGGCGGCGTACTATTTGCGCTAGTCTATTGGATTACGCATGGTCGAGGGATTGGCTGGGGCGATGTGAAGTTTATCTTTGTCCTTGGACTATTATTTGGTTTTCCGGATATTTTGTTTGTTATCTATGGAGCGTTGTTTTTGGGGGTGATCTGGGGAGGGGCCTTGCTTTTAACTAGACGAGCTAATATGAAAACCAAGTTACCTTTTGGTACAATGTTAGCCACCACTGCCATTCTTACCATCTTTTTACACAGTTGGCTGATTAGTTCCACTAGTGAGTATCTCTTTTATCTTTATCACTAATGAGTAAGGCACAAAAAATTGGTAAGTTAATTGGTCAACACGGTTTTAGCTTGATAGAGGTAATCTTTATTACTTTTTTTGTTGGTGTACTTTCTAGCCTGCTATTGGTAAATTTAAATGGGTCGCGTAATAACATCGTAATCGTGGAGCGTTCAGCCGCCGCTTTGGTGGGAGATATTAGACAGGCACAAAATTTGGCGATAGCCGGAAAAACCAGTGGCGGCGGAGCAGTGTGTGGTTTTGGTTTACACTATGTTAATACTACTAGCTACGCGCTTTATGCTGGCTCTACTTCAGTCGGTACCACTTGTGCTGGTGTCAATCGTAATTTTGATGTTAGTATTGATTCCATTCTTTCCACTAAGAACCTAATCGAAACTAATGTGGAAATAAAAAGCTGGATCAGCGGGGACCTGTTCTTTGAGTCGCCCGATCCAAAAACTTTTATTAATAATTCCAATGCTGTTGGTCAAACTATGCTTATTACTTTAGGTTTTAAAAATACCGCCTGTCCGACTAATTGCAAAACCATTACTATTTCTACCGGTGGCCGAATTGATCTTCCCTAAAGTATGAAAAAAATGGAAAATGTGGCGGGTTTTACTCTGGTCGAAACTCTGACTGCTTTATTTATTTTATCTTTAGGTATTCTTGCGGCGCTAGCAATGATTACCGCTAGTTTGAACTCAGCCATAGTGGTACAGGATAACTTAACCGCCAGCAACTTGGTGCAGGAGGGGGTGGAGGTGGTGCGTAATATGCGCGACCGTGATTGGTTGGCGGGTAATAGTTTTGGTGCTTTTTTGGCGAGTGCTGGTGGTAACGGTGATTATCGGGTGCAATGGAATTCTACTAATTTATTGTCAGATCTCGGCAACCCAGTTTTGCTCCAAGATACTACCTCTGGTCTATATAGCTACGATTCTGGCAACAGCACAAAATTTAAACGTCGGCTAACTATTACTAAGCTGGCCAACAACATAGAGATAAAAATTATTAGCACAGTAAGCTGGAACAACCGTGGGGTTAGTAAGCAAGTCAGCGCCGAAGAACATCTTTTTGATTGGTATTAAAAATGAAAAAAATGGCAAATGGCAAATGGCAAATGGCAAATGCGGCAGGCTTTACTTTAATCGAGGCGCTTACTGCCTTAGCGATCTTTGTGGTCATAGTTTCGGCCGCTGGTAGTTTGTTCGTGCAAATAGTAAACCTGCAACGGCGGGCACTAAATATTCAGCGAGTAGACGAAAATGCTGGGTTTATTTTGGAAACTGTAGCCAAGGAAATTAGAGTGGGAGAAGTTACTGATGCCGACTCTAGTTGTCCAGCTACGCCGGCCAATAGTTTAACGATAAATCATCCGGTCAACGGAACGATTGCCTACAGTTTTTCTGGGCAGAGTTTGTTGCGCAATGGCGAGGCGCTTAACTCTGGCCTAGTTAAAGTAATCGCAGTAAATTTCTGTGTTAGTGGTCGTTCCAGCGGTTTACAGCCACGGGTAACACTGTGGCTTACGCTTCAGAGCGGATCGGGTAGTGGTTTGTTTAGCAGAACCGTTCAGACGACGGTTTCGCAACGAGTCATAAAATTTTAATATGCCCAAAAAAACTTCTAACAATCAGGCCGGGGTGGCACTACTTTTTACCATTATTTTATTGTCGATCATGCTTTCTATTTCGCTGGCCTTGGCGGCAATTTTTCTACCTAAAATTCGCATCTCCGCCGATACAAAAAATTCGGTGGGAGCTTTTTTTGCGGCCGACAGTGCGACGGAACTTTGTCTCTATGAAGCACGCAAACAAATAGTGCCAAATCCGACCCTAACCTTAATCAGCCCGGCCTATTATACTATTGCCAGTCCTTCTTCAACCGGCGCTGATGTTACTATTATTAGTACTAATCCAGTCAATCCAATCAGTGGCGATTGTCGTTTCTTCGGCACCGGTGCTTTTCGTTTTCGGGCCCGGGGTGAGCTACGCACCGTTAATCGGGCCATTGAAGCTAGTCAGTAGGCCTTAGTTGTGGAATCTGCTAATATAGCCATATTAAAACATCATATATGGCGGAAAAACCTACCCCAAAAGAGCGGCAAAGAGTTGTTAAATTACGCCAACTAATCGATTATCATCGCTATCAGTATCATGTGCTAGACCAGCCCGAGATAGCCGATGCCGCTTACGACTCGCTTCTGCGTGAGCTTTCGGCTTTGGAAGAACGCTATCCCGATTTAGTAACACCAGACTCACCCACACAGAGGGTGGGGGCGGAGCCACTGAAGCAGTTTAATAAGTTTACTCACCCACAGCGCATGCTCTCTTTTAACGACGCCTTTAATCAGTTGGAGATGGAGAAGTGGCTGGATCGGATGGCGCGAGTTTTAAGTGAAACCTTGCCGGAAAGTGGGCCCGCCCGCCTAAGTTTTTCGGAGAAAAAATTGGGCGGGTTCTATTGTGAGCTAAAAATTGATGGTCTAGCCATTGAGTTGATCTATTGGTCTGGCTTATTGGTTACGGGTGCTACTCGGGGCGACGGTTTAGTAGGGGAGGAGGTTACGCAAAATCTCAAGACCATTAGGGCTATTCCGTTGCATTTGGAAATTGGAAAACTTGTCCCGAGTGAATCGAGGGATTGGAAATTGGAAATTTCCGAACCACTAGTGGTCCGGGGTGAGGTTTTTATTAATAAAAAAGATTTTCTACGTATTAATCAGGAACAGGCAGTATTGGGTCAGGCGGTTTATGCTAACCCACGCAACCTAGCCGCTGGTTCAGTGCGTCAACTTGATCCGAAGATTACCGCGTCGCGTCGGCTCGATTCTTTCATTTATGCTTTGCCCACCGATTTAGGGCAGACGACGCATGAGCAAGAGCATGCTATTTTAAAGCAACTAGGTTTTAAAACCAATCCGCATAATCGTTTTTGCAAAGATCTGGCCGCGGTGCAAGAGTTTCGTGATTATTGGGAACGGGAACGAGAAAAATTACCCTATGAAATTGATGGCATCGTAGTAACAGTCAACAATAATCAGGTCTGGCAAAAGTTGGGGGTAGTAGGCAGGGCACCGCGTGGTGGCATTGCCTATAAGTTTGCGCCACGCGAAGCCACTACCCAAGTTGAGGACATTATCGTGGGAGTTGGTCGTACTGGCGTGCTGACACCGGTAGCAATATTAAAGCCAGTGTTAATTGGCGGAACTATGGTGGCACGGGCTACTTTGCATAACGAAGACGAGATCGAACGGCTTGGTCTCAAAATTGGCGATACGGTTATTGTCGGCAGAGCGGGGGATGTTATCCCAGATGTTAAGCGGGTTTTAATTGAACTGCGCACCGGAAAAGAAAAAAAATTCCATTTCCCAGCACGCTGTCCGGCTTGCCGTGAGCCGGTCGAACGGTTTGTGGGGATGGCGGCTTATCGTTGTATTAATCGAGAGTGTCCAGCGATCAAACGCGAAGCCATTTATCATTTGGTGGCTAAGGGGGCCTTTGATGTCGATGGCCTTGGCCCCAAAATTATTGATCAACTGATGGACAGCGGTCTGATTCGTGATGGCGCTGATTTGTTTGCGCTTGGCGAGGCTGACTTATTGAATCTAGAGCGTTTTGCAGAAAAGTCTGCTAGCAACACCGTTAAAGCTTTAGCGGCTAGTAAAACCATTACCTTGCCCCGTTTTATTTATGCCCTAGGTATCCCAAACGTTGGGGAGGAGACAGCCAACGCTTTGGCAGAACACTTTACCAACTTAGATAAATTGGCGCAGGCAGATGTTGAAGAGTTACAAAAGGTTGGAGATGTTGGATTAGTGGTGGCAAGGGGTATCATCGAATGGTTTACCTTACCGACGCACCAGACACTGTTGGTCAAATTTACAAAATTGGGGGTGAAGGTGTTGCCGTTCTCTTCTAGCCGAGTCTCTAATAAACTAGTGGGAAAAACTTTTGTTTTTACTGGTACATTAGAAAAATTTAGCCGTGAACAGGCGGAAGCCTTGGTGCGTCGGAATGGTGGTGGTGTTTCCAGTTCGGTTAGTCGCGAAACTAGTTACGTGGTAGCGGGAGATGAGTCGGGGAGTAAATATGAAAAGGCAGAAAAGCTAGGAGTGAAAATTATCAACGAAGAGGAGTTTGTGGGTTTAGTGGGAAGTCTGGTATAATTAATCTCATATTATGGGAAGCAAAGCCTTAGCCGTGATCGCTCTGTTGATCGCCATCGCCGCTGGTTATTTTTCCTATGTTTCTTACCGCAAAATTGATGCCCTAAAACCAGCTAGCATTGCCCGGACTATTTTAAGTATGCAAGCCGAACAACAACTGCTTAGCTCACTTAAGGGTAAATCCCGGGCTGAACAAGAGAAGGCGATTCAGAACTTCTTTGAGAAAAATAAAATTAGCACGATTAGTTTTTCTAGTGCCACGGCCAGTAACTCCGCCTGTGATATCTACTTAGAACGTGCCACTCTCTGGGGCGAAACCCCCTTGGGCAAAGACTATGCCGCTCTCTACCAAGCCAATTGTACTCAGTAGCCAACAGCAAAAAGTCCGCCTAACTAGGCGGACTTTTTGCTGTTGGCTAGGAACTCGTTACGAAACTGACGCAGACGCTGTTCTTTAATGGCTTGGCGGATCTGCGCCATCAGATTGTTAAAAAAAAATATATTGTGAACAATGGCATATTGTCCGGCCAGGGTGTCTTTGGCTTTGAATAGGGTGTGTACCGTGGCTTGGTCAATACTTACACAGGCGTCGCAACTGCAGTCTTCTTCTAGTGGGTCTTTAGATTGGCTATAGATTGCTTTATGAATATCATAACGTCCACGTTTGGTCCAAATTCCACCGTGGCGTGCTTCACGCGTGGGGATTACGCAGTCAAAGGTATCAATTCCGGCCAGCACACCGTCTAGCAAGTCTTCGATTTTTCCAATTCCCAAAAAGTGTCTTGGTCTGGCCTCATCCAAATGCGATATCGTCCAATTTAAAATATTAAAATCTCCGTCCGCTGATTTACTAAATGAACCACCAATGGCAAAACCGGGAAAGGGGAGTGCGTTGATATATTTAGCGCTGGCCTCGCGCAAGTCCTGAAATTCGCCGCCCTGCACAATCCCATAAAGTAACTGGTCAGAACGGGTTTGACTATCGAGGCAAACTTTTGCCCAACGATGAGTGCGTTTCAGAGCGATCTTGGTGTATTCATAATCATGTAATGGTGAGGTGCACTCATCAAAGGACATAATAATATCGGCACCAATTTTTTCCTGCAGAGCGATGGATAATTCAGGGCCAAGGAAAACTTCTGGCTGGCCCGGAGTTTTTTTAAACCAAGCCCCTTCGTCCGTAATACGCACCAAGTTTCTCTCTGGTTTGTTCTGGTTATTGGCCATTGTCTCTGAACTATGGTCTGATCTCAACCGTATTACCTTGCCGATACCGTGTTCACGCGAGAAGCCTAGGCTAAAAACCTGAAAGCCACCGCTATCGGTCATGGTGGGGCCATTCCAATCCATCACCTTGGCCAAACCGCCAGCTTGAGCGATTTCTTCCGCCCGCCCCCAGAGATGGTAAGTGTTGGCAATGATTAGTTGGGTTTTGGTGGCGGGGATCAGCTCGGGTGGCAAATGGCGTATCGATGCATAGGTGCCGACAATGGTATAAGCAGGAGTTTCTATTACTCCGTGCGGGGTCTCTAGTAACCCAGTGCGGGCTCGGGAGTTGGGATCTTTGTTTAAAATTCTAAACATTTATTGATACTAACCTAAGTGTTTGAAATTTGGTAGTTTTTAAGGTGCTTGCTTGCCTGGCCAATTTGGCTATAATTGAAGATACGATAAATTCAACTGTATTATGAATGTCACCCACAAGATTGAGATTTTTACCACCCCAACCTGTGCTTATTGCAAACTGGCTAAGGAGTATTTTAAATCTCTTAATCTGCCTTATGAAGAGTACAATGTTTTTTTGGATGAAAAGCGACGCAATGAGATGATTGGTCTGACTGGTCAGATGGGCGTACCGGTTTTACGTATTAATGGCCAAGTGGTGTTAGGATTTAACAAAATGTTGATTAATAAAGCCCTGGGAATTTAATTATAAACTATCACTCCTATGAACAAACGTCTCCTCCCTCCGTTGGCATATGCTTATGATGCGCTCGAACCATATATTGATGCACAAACTATGGAGTTGCATCATACTAAACACCACCAGACTTATATTGATAAGCTCAATGCAGTATTAGAAAAATATCCAGAAATTGCCGATGAGCCAGTAGAAGAGCTTTTGGCTGAATTAGATACTTTAAAGGTAGAAGAAACTGACCGTCTTGCTATTCGTAACCACGGCGGTGGACATGCCAATCACCTGCTTTTTTGGGAGATCATGGGTCCAAACAAAGTGATTGATCAAAAATTAGTTAATGATATTAACGCCAAGTTTGGCTCTACGGAGGAGTTTAAAAAACAATTTACCGATTTAGCTACTAAGCTCTTTGGTAGTGGTTGGGTGTGGCTAGCGCGTAATCGAGGCGATGGACTGGAGCTTTATACTACTGCTAATCAAGACTCGCCTTGGTTAAAAGGGCATACTCCTTTGATTGGTCTAGATGTTTGGGAGCATGCCCACTATCTTAAATATCAAAACCGACGGGCAGAATATATTGAGAACTGGTGGCAGGTTCTAAAGTTGATCTAAAACAAACACCCACACTAGTTCAGTGTGGGTGTTTGTTTTAGAGTTTAGTAGCTAGTTAATTACTATCACAAGTCCAGTCAATCCACCCCCAAATAGTGGCACAGTGTGCTCGGTGGGCCGCTTCTTCCTGCTCGATTATATAAGAATTCAACTGTGCTGTGCAGGTCGCAACATTGGACGCTCCCCAATCCTGACACTCCGCCTGGGCGCTATCAGAATGGTCACTGGCATTGCTCTTGGAAAGACCAGCTGAAACACCCTGCGAATTAGTTGCTACAATTCCACCTAAAACAAAAGTAACAACTAGTAAGACTACTACAGTCGAAAAATTAAGGTTTTTTCTCATATTTTTGATGTTTTTAGAAAATTAACTCGACCGTTGGTTTAATTGTAGTATTTTAATGGGGGGGCAAGGGAGTCTGTTGACAAAATTTCCAGCTTTCGTCAGCGCCAGTTCGAAAACCAGAAGAGTTTGTCTAGATCAGTTGTAGCCCCACTCAGTCCATAGGTCTCTACCCCCGAGGTTCGACCTTGGGGGTAGACGTTAGCCAGTCTCGAGTTGTAGTCTTAAAATTATTTACGGAACTAAAGTATCGGGGTAGTACGTCTTTGTTGATTACTTTTCTTTCTGGGCGTGTCTTACCACAATAATCTAAATAACTTGAATAAAGATATTGATCTAAAAAATTCTCTGCTCGTTTTTTATCTTTAATTCCTTCTTCTTTCCACTGTGAGTCAATTATTTTTATTGGGTTTAGATGAATGTAAGATATTAAATATTTTAAATACTCATCTTGGTTAGCATGGGTGGCTTTAAATTCCCCCTGAAAAAGTGCACCTGTTCTCTCATATCGTTTATTGAAATACATAGTATAACCAGTGATAATTTTTTGCATAAATCGACTGATACCGTTATCTCCTCTCTCCTGTACTATCAGGTGAAAGTGGTTGGGCATTAAACAGTAGGCACCAATGTTTAATAGCGGGCTGACTCGCTCTAGTAAGAGTCTTTCGGCTAAATTTGAGCTTGGGCGGTCATTTAAATGAACGTTTTGTGTGTCATTGCATAGATACAACAGAGCAATAAATCTTTCATAGTCAGCTTTAGCAGAGAATATTATCCGTTTTTCCGTGCCACGATTATATAGATGATAAAATTCATCTTGGCTAAATACTATACTTCTAGACATTTAGTAATTATAACACAATCTACCGAGGTTCGACCTTGATGGATGTTTCTATCGCCAACTACTAAACCAAAACAGTTGGTCTAATTGGGCGGTGGTGCGCTCTAGCCCGTAGCTAAGGGGTGCAAAGTAGAAAAATGCCAATACGGAAAGTAGCAAGATTGCTACCCAGGTGGCTTTTTTTGTTTTTCCTGAGGTGCCGTCAAGCACATAACTCAAGGCCAGCAGAGCAAAAATTAACGCGCTGAAGTAGTGATACAAGAACATTACCCGGGTGATACCAATGAAGGGGAGTAGGTTAAATAAGTAGCCGCCGGCCAGGAGTTTAGTAGTGGGGTCGTTGCCTGCGCGTAAGAACCACCGACTGAGGAGATTCAATAGGAGCCAAAGCATAGCGATGCTACTACTCCACCAAATTATAGGATTACCAAGCAGATAAATTCGGCCCTCCTGCCCATTGCCAAAGTTTTGATTCCAATAATAGATTGAGCGACCAAGCCAGGGCCAGGTATACCACTGACTGCCATAAGGATGGGTAGCGGTAAGATTTTGATTAGCGCGGTACATCTCAATGTTTAGTTGCACAAACTTGCTTAGTAGTCCAAGCGGTTTTGTATTAGAATCACCTTGATAAGAATTACCGATTAACCCGGCTTGAAATTCAGGAGACATAAAAGCATTGCCTGGGCCAGACTTTGGTAGCAGGGCAAAGTGAATTGCAAAGGTAGAGAAATATATTAAGCCAGCTAAGACTACTATTAAAATTGGGCCAAACAGTTTGCGTAAAATTTCAAGATGCCAATCTTTTTGTCTAAAACTTGACCAAAGTTGGCTAATAAAACCCGTCATCTCCCAAACCAAAATTATTCCCAGAAAACTAAAGCCAGTCCATTTCACACTGCCGGCTAAGCCAGCCAGTAGCCCAGTGCTGATGATATTTTTTATGCTAGGATTTTCTCGATAGCGTAAATACGAAAGTAGGGCTGAAAAACCAAAAAACAACAGAAAGGAATCCAGGAGCATGAAACGCGACTGTACTAGTAGCGCGGCATCAATAGCGACCAGTAAGCCAAGGCCAGTGCTTGTAAAGGTAGAAAATTTTAATCGGCGAGCCAGCCAATAAATTATTAAGGGCAAAAATACACCGGCCAAGGTTGGTAACAGGCGCAAAGCTAGGTAGCTATGGTCAGGAAAGGCCTTGCCGATATTGCTAAACGAAAAACCGGCTCGAAAGCCGCCCCAATATCCGGCCAGACTCATTAAAAGCTTCGCCAAAGGTGGGTGAATGTCAAAAAAATACTCACCGGTAAAATAGCCGGTGATAAACTTGCCAAAATGCACCTCGTCAAATACCGTTTGGTTGGGGTAGCCAAAATAGGCGAAATGTACTACCGCGCTTACAACCAGAATCAACCACACCGGCCAGCTTTTGGGAAGATATTTACGCATATAGGATTATGATATACTTAATTAAAACATGGAACAATACGACTTAATCATCATTGGTGGTTCAGCGGCGGCTACTACGGCTGGGCTCTATGCCGCTCGGCGTAATCTTAACTTCAAGATCATTACCAAGGAATTTGGGGGAGAGGTAGCCACCTCGGGCGAGATTGGTAACTGGCCAGGCGATGCCCAAACCGATGGTCTAACTTTGGCTCAGCGTTTTCGTGACCATCTGGATCACTACCAAGCCCCAATTGAGGAGGGAGTGTGGGTAGAAAGGGTGGTTGTGCAACCAGATGGAACATTTGCAATTTTGGGGAAGGATTTCAACGGCGAAGCAACGTCGGCATCGGGGCGATCGGTGATTGTTGCCACCGGTGCCCACCCGCGTGAACTGACTATTCCTGGAGAAAAAGAGTTGCGCAATAAAGGAGTTAGTTATTGTACTACTTGTGACGGTCCGCTTTTTGTTGGCAAGACTACCACGGTGGTGGGTGGTGGCAACTCTGCTCTGGAGTCTGGGCTGATGTTGGCGGATATTTGTCAGCAAGTTTATATGATTAACAAAAATTCACAATTTAAGGGCGATGCCGTGTTATTAGAAAAGCTACAGGCGAAACCGAACGTAAAAATTATTTACAATGTTTTGGCTAGTGCTGTAGTGGGGAATGGTTTTGTTAGTGCTCTGCGTTACAAAGATCAAGCCGGGGCCGAACAAGAACTCAAAACCGATGGCATTTTTGTACACGTGGGTATGATGCCAAATAGCAATATCGTGCCAGCCGAGGTAAAAAAGAATCAGTATGGCGAAATTGTGGTCAATGAAAATTGTGAAACTAACTTACCGGGTCTCTATGTGGCCGGTGATGTTAGTAACGTTCCCTTTAAACAAATTGTGATTGCGGCTGGCATGGGTTGCGTAGCAACACTATCAGCGGTGCAATATTTAAATCGAGCCAAATGATCTATCTAGGGGCTGATCATCGCGGGTACGCACTGAAGGAAAAGCTCAAACTATGGCTTGAGCAACTGGGCTACCAATATGAAGATTGTGGGGCTTTAGAATATAATAAAGACGATGACTATCCAGATTTTGCAGAATTGGTGGGAGAAAAAATTGCTCAGTCCCAGCGAGGTTTAACCTCATACCTTGAGGTTAAACCTCAGGGTATCTTGATTTGTGGTTCCGGAATTGGCATGGCTGTAGCTGCTAATAAAATTAAGGGTATTCGGGCCGGTACGGCCATTAATCCTAAACAAATTGCCGAGGCGGTCAATGATGAGGATCTGAATGTGTTAACGCTCTCGGCCGATTTTATCTCTGAAGATCAAGCTAAAGCGATCATCAAAATCTTTTTAAAAACAACCTTTGCTGGCGCAAAGCGTTTTCAGCGGAGACTAGAGAAAATCAAAGAAATAGAAACTCGTAATTAAGCATGAAAATCAACCAAATTAAAAAAATTGATTGCTTGTTTCTTGTCGCTTGCCACTAATCTATGTCCGAGATTGTTCCCTCTGTTTTAGTCAAGACTGGCCAGGAGTTTAAGGAAAAGCTAGAATTAATTAGCCCTTATTTCTTGGCCTTTCATCTCGATATTGCCGATGGAATCTTTGTTCCCAATACTACCATTGAAGGAGCACCCGAGCTTAACGCTAGCACTACTGATTTAACAGTCACGGTACATCTAATGGTCAGTAAACCGGAGAACCATATCGTGCGCTGGCTGGATACCGTGGTGCGTTGTATTATCTTTCATCTGGAGGCTACCAGCACTGACAAGGTCATCTCGATTATTAATGCCATTCATAACGGTGAACGTGAGGCCGGAATTGCTATCAATCCAGAAACGCCAATTGATCAGCTGGCTGACTATGTTGATTTAATTGATCGCGTACATTTCATGACAGTTCATCCGGGTTTCTATGGCGGAGAATTTAATGAGAGCGTGATTGAAAAGATTCGTGAGTTCCACTATTTTTATCCGGATAAAAAAATTTCCGTAGATGGTGGAATTAACCCAGATAACGCTCCTAAATTAATTTCGGCTGGTGCCAATGAGCTAGTGGTGGGAAGTTATCTGTTTAAGGACAAAGACTTTAGCCAAGCCGTTGATATGTTGAAAAATGTTGTAGAAGGATCTAAAACCCAAATTCCTAATGACTAACCAATGACTAAATCCAAAATCCAAATTAAGACTTTGTCATTTGAACTTGAATTGTCATTAGTCATTAGAAATTAGTCATTATTACTATGTACGACGTTATCACCATTGGTTCGGCGACCCGCGATGTTTTTTTGAGTGGCAAGGTGTTAGAAAAAAACACTTCTATTTCTGATAGCCAGATTACGTTGTCCTTGGGAGCAAAACTGGAAATGGAGAAAATCGTTTTGACTTCTGGTGGGGGAGCTACTAATGCCGCTGTTACCTTTGCGCGCCAGGGCATGAGGGTGGCCTGTCTAGGGGTGGTGGGGGATGATCTGGATGGACAGGAGATTATCACTGAGCTTGAGCATGAAGGGGTTGTCACCGATTTAATACAAAAACACCGGGACGATCACACTGGCTACTCAACTATTTTGGTCCATCCCAAAGGTGAACGGGTGATCTTGAGTTACAAAGGCGAAGGCCAGCACTTTGATGCGACCAATATTCCTCTAAAAAAACTGGAGGCCACCTGGTTTTATATCAGCTCAGTTGGCGGTAACAGTAAACTTCTTAGTGAATTGTTTGAACATGCAAAAGCTAATAATATTAAAATCGCCTTTAATCCTGGCCAAAAAGAGCTGGAACTTGGTTTAGACCAGTTGGCACTGTTTTTAAAACCGTTGGCGGTACTCACGCTTAATCGTGAAGAGGGGGCAGGTTTAGTGAGTTTGCCAGGTGCCACCGCCGCAGAGGTTTTGGATAAATTGGCTCCATTGTCAGATGGAATAATCATCGTGACTGATGGAGTCAATGGAGCAACCCTGCATCACACTGATGGCAGTCGCTATTTTGCTCCTGTGCCGGATTCGCCGGTAGTAGAACGTACCGGAGCAGGCGATGCCTTTGCCTCGGGTTTTGTGGCAGAACACCAGCACGCGGGTGACGTGGTTAAAGCATTACAGTTTGGAACGGCTAATGCCTCATCAGTGGTAACCCAATTTGGTGCCAAGGCGGGAATATTAAAAAAAGATAATTGGGGCGGGTGGCCCTTGGTAAAAGTTATTAAAAAATGATGAAGTCCCGATAATCACACACTCTTGTCAGATGCCAAAAACCTACGAAAAATTAAGCCAAATTTTAGGGCCTAAAGCCGAGCTTTTTGAACAGTTGGACGCTCGGATGTCCGCCTTATCGGGCAAGGCCTCAGTTTTTAGACATGTCTTAGAAGAGGGCGAGACGGCGGCTAATACTACCCTGGAACGTTTTGGTTTAACCTCTGAACAGCGCACAGCAGAGAATGTTTATACTACTTTAACCAACCGCTTAACTGAACTTGATGCGGTGCTCTATCAGTATCTTGGTCAGCCTAGTCTGCTTGACCCGGCTAGTTGCGAAAAGATGCTAACCACTGCTTTAGAGTTGGCCCAGCCACCGCAAGGATTTTTCATCAAAGAAGCCAAAGCTATCACGATGCTAGAAGCTAACCCGCCACAAAAATTGCTGGAGCATATGGGCTATACCAATATTCGCGAGTTGGTAGAAAAGGAGGGATTGGTGTCAGTGATGGGAGCGCTACGCTTTGTGCAGGACAGCGCCTGGATGCACAATTTTTTTGATCAGGCTTATAGCGACTTAATCGCGAGCGATTTTGAGGAACGAGCGGTACAAATTAAAATTCTTGACGCGAAATGGTTGGGCGAAACCGGTAAATTTGTTGAACACAAGTTTCATAATCTCAGTCACCTCAAAGAGTGGGGGATAATTTTTATTGTGCCACTAGAAATCGATACCCCCGGCGAAATGTTGCGTGTATTTTCGCTCCTGCTCCACTATTTAAACGAAGTACCGTTTTATTCCAGCCTCTTCCAGCGTTTTGCTAACCGTTCAGATTTTGCTGGCTGGGTTAAATCGCTTTTGCGGGGTGATGTTTTAAGCGTTGAGCAGATTGCTAATAAAAAATTGGATTACGACTGGCTAATTATTCAACGTTACTTGGCCAAGGATGATAGTAATGACCCTCGTCTCTTTCTTCCACATGTCAATCCGGAGACGATACATTGGCATCGGGTGGGAGAAAATTTCACGCGACTGAAACCATTAATTGGTGCCACTGGAGAGTATTTTGACGTTTGGCACAATCTGGATTGGGTAGCGGGGTGGTTTAATTCTTCTGCTACTACGACCGCTCAGTTGGTGAGTTTCAATATTATTGATTTAGTGATGTCGCTGGTAGATCAAAACAAAAAGCGTTATCTTTATCATCAGTTTGAGGCGCTGTGGAATAAACTTTTCATTGCTCACCTGGGCAAAGAAAAACTAGACCAGCTAATTTCCGAACGGATTATCGACGGCTACATTAAATTTTGATGGATACACTTAAACAATATCTAGCCAAAGCTAAAACCGAACACTGGGCGGTAGGGCATTTTAATTTTTCTACCGCCGAACAATTGAGGGCAATTGTTGAGGCGACTAGTGACCTGAAGGCCCCGGTGATGGTGGCCACCTCAGAAGGCGAAGCAAAATTTGTTGGTTATGAGCAGGCGGTGGCATTAGTGAAATCTTATCAAGTCGAAGGACATGTGGTTTGGCTAAACGCCGACCATCACCATTCTTTTGCGTCATGCAAAAAGGCCATCGATGCCGGTTATGACACAGTTTTGATTGATGCTTCTAAATTGTCACTGGAAGAAAATATCACTTTAACGAAACAGGTGGTTGATTATGCTCACTCAGTGAACCCGATGATGTCAGTAGAAGGGGAGCTGGGCTATTTGCGTGGTGCATCAGAAGTGCAGGAAAAGATTGAAATTAATTCTAATGACTATACTCAACCGGAAGCGGCAAAAGAGTTTGTTGTTGCTACTGGAGTAGATCGTTTGGCAGTGGTCTTTGGCAACATTCATGGCATTGTTACTGAACAAAGAGAAGCTTTAAACCTTGAACATTTGGGCAGTATTATCGAAGCCGTACCGGATACCAATCTGGTGCTACATGGTGCTTCCGGGCTATCTGACAACGACATTGCTAACGCCATTGCTGCCGGTGTCTGTAATGTGCATATTAATACCGAACTGCGACTAACTTTCCATGACTCTTTAATGGCCACCCTACACAATGACCCTACCCAGTCTACTCCGTATAAATTTCTTGCTCCTAGTTTGGAGGCTATGAAAGAATTGATCAAAGCCAAAATCGTTCTTTTTGGCTCCGCTGGCCGCCTCTAGACAAAAAGCGTTATTTAGATTAGTATTAAGCCTCAATATTGAGTCAATTATTCTATGAAAAAGATTACTCTAGGAGCAGAAACTCGTACTCAGGTTGGCAAAGGCCTAGCCGCTTTGCGCATGGCTGAGGTTTTACCGGCGGTAGTTTATGGTCAAGATTTTCCCTCCCAGTCAATTAGCGTCAAGTTAAAAGACTTCGCTGAGGCTTATAAGCAGGCGGGAGAGTCTAGTTTGGTTTATCTTGAACTGGGCGAGCAATCTCTGCCAGTGATTATTAGTGATGTGTCTAAAGATCCGGTTTCGGATCTCTTTATGCACGCTGATTTTCACAAGGTCAGTCTAAAGGAAAAAGTAAAAGCCGAGGTACAGCTGGTCTTTACGGGTGAATCACCAGCGGTTAAGGAGTTGGCCGGTATTTTATTGAAGAATCTTAATGCTATCGAGGTAGAGGCACTGCCACAGGATTTACCACACGAAATTTCCGTTGATATTTCTAATCTTAAGACTTTTGCCGATCACATCATGGTCAAAGACTTGATCTTGCCCAATGGAGTTACGGTTGAGTCAAGCCCAGATGAGGTCATTGCGTTAGTCCAGGAGCCGATCTCACAGGAGAAACTAGATGAGGGATTAGCGGCCGAATCTACCACTACCCCAGAAGAAGTAGAGGTTATCAAGCGTCCCGGTGCCGATGTTGAAGTTGGCGTTGAGCCAGCTGCAGGTGAAACCAAACCCGAAGTCAAAAAAGAGGAGAAGTAACCCTACTTCAAATAAGCCCGATATTTGGCTAATTGGCTGGGGGTTAATTTTTGAGCGGCAGTAATTGCTATTAAAATATTGTCCGGATTGAATTCGAGCTTAGTCCCTGCAATCAATTGATCGGCGGGGACTTTTGCTGCCAGAAGGTTTTCGGCATGCAATTTTTGTTCTGGGCTTAAATTAATGTCTGGGTTGGCGGTTAGATATAACGCTAAAGCGTGTCTGGCAACCAAAGTTTTACTATCGCCCTTGTTTATAGAGATAGTCATGAAGTCTATAAATGGAGTAGGCGATAGGGTTTGATTAGCGGTGTCCGCGGTCTGCTGGCTCGGTCGGTTTAGATAGGAGCCAATTATTAATAACAGTATCACTAACAAGGCCGTCGGTAACACCCACTGCCAGTTGGTATTTAGCCAGCTTTTCAACTGTCTGCCCCAACCGGGTCGAGGTTCAAAAATTGGTCCACTGGCGCTATATTTTTTTATTTCGCTCTCCATTTATTTGGCGGTTTGTAGGGCTTCAATTACATCTTCCAGGTGGCCATTCATAATATTGGCCAAGTTGCCCCAATTTTCTTTAATACGATGATCGGTCAGGCGGTCTTGGGGGAAGTTGTAGGTACGGATCTTTTCTGAGCGATCGCCGCTACCAATTTGTTCACGCCGGTTGGCACCCATCTTTTGTTCCTCTTGTTCACGTTGAAAACCCGCCAGCTTGGCGCGTAGCACCGAAAGGGCGCGCTCGCGATTCTGATTTTGGGAGCGCTCCTCTTGCGAGCGCACCACTAAGCCAGAAGGTTTATGTAAAATACGTACAGCGGTCTCGACTTTATTAACGTTTTGTCCCCCAGCGCCACCGGCGCGTGAAAAAGTAATCTCTAAGTCATCTGGTTTAAGCACAAACTCTGCCTCAGTTACTTTTGGTAAAACTGCTACCGTGGCGGTGGAGGTGTGGATGCGGCCACTTTTTTCGGTTTCTGGAACACGCTGTACTCTATGCACCCCACTCTCCCAGCGCAGTTGTTTAAAAATCTGCTCACCCTCCACTTCGGCTGTGATAATTTTGTAGCCACCCAGCGAATTTTGGTTATAGTCTAAGACCTTAACTTGCCAACCTTGGGTAGTGGCGTATTTCTTGTACATGTTAAATAGATCAGTAGCGAAGTGGGCCGCTTCGTCCCCACCGGTACCAGCGCGAATTTCTAAAATTACTGCATTGGTAGCAGCATCAGCGTCGCCCCCCGATTCTTGGAGTTTTTTAATTTGGGCGTAGCGCTTGCTTAATTCACCCACCCGGCGGTAGTCGCTAGCAATGGCCGGATCAGATAGTTTAGCAGTGATCTCGGTTAGTTCTTGTTCTAGCTCCTCCATGGACATGGAATTGGGGAGTTACTTAGCTTTGGCTTTTTTGACCGTCTTCTTGGTTATTTTAGAGTCTTGTTTAATTTGACTTTTTTCGGCGCGTTTGCGGAACTTATCGACACGACCACGCGTATCTAAAATCTTCTCCTTGCCAGAGTAAAAAGGATGACAATTAGAACAAATTTCCACCTTGAGTTCAGGTAGGGTGGAACCAGTGGTCCAGCTTTGGCCACAAGCACAGCTGACCTTCGCTTCTGGATAATAGGTTGGGTGCAGGCCCTTTTTCATACGCCCAAGCTTAACCGATTTGGTGGTTTTCGTCAACCCAGTATAATCACTTTGAGCTATACCGGATCAATCTTAGCTGAATTTGACAAATTGCTCTGAGGGGGTATAATGCACTTAGTAAGGTTGATGCTCGCCAGGTGCGAGCGCTTTTTTTAGAAATTTTAGCATAAAGAGTGTAAAATAATAAACATGATTGATACCAAACAATTTTTGTCGGCCATCCAACAGATTGCCGAAGAGAAGGGGATCCCGAAAGAAAAGATCGTTGAAACGATCGAGGACGCGATTGCCGCCGCCTATAAGCGTGATTATGGCGAAAAGGGTTGGATTGTACGCTCCCAACTTAATGCCGATGATGGTGATATTAAGGTCTTCCAGATAAAGTACGTCGTTTCTGGGGTGGATGAGGAAGGCTACTTAACGGGCGAACTACCACAAAAAGTTGAGAAAGAAAAAGAAATTACCCCAGTTAATCCCGGCGAGGAGGTTAAGATTAAATACAGTCCAGAAAAACACATCCTGTTGTCAGAGGCACAAGCCATAGATAAAAAATTGCAGGTGGGCGATGAACTGGTTACTCCGCTTGAGACCAAAACCGAGTTTGGTCGGATTGCGGCCCAAACCGCTAAGCAGGTAATTATCCAACGTTTACGCGAGGTAGAACGTGAGGCAATTTTTAATGAATTTAAAGGTCGCGAGGGTGAGGTGGTGAGTGGTTTGGTACAGCGCCGTGAAGGTCCACTGGTCTATATTGATCTTGGTCGCACCAACGGTCTGCTTTTGGGTACCGAACAGTTGCCCAACGATAACTATCGCTTAGGCCAACGTTTGCGTTTCTATATTATGCGCGTTGAGGAGTCTCAACGTGGTCCGGCGGTGTTGCTATCACGGACGCATCCCCAGTTGGTAGCACAACTGTTTGCTCTAGAAGTACCAGAAATTGATTCCGGTAGTGTAATTATTAAAACTGTCGCGCGTGAAGCTGGCTCACGTTCGAAGGTGGCAGTCACCTCGCAAGAAGACGGAGTAGACCCGATTGGTTCGTTGGTTGGTCAACGGGGAGTCCGTGTCCAAACCGTGATTAATGAGTTGGCGGGTGAGAAGATTGACATCATTGAGTGGAGTGAGGATCCAATTAGATTTATTACTAACGCTTTATCGCCGGCTAAAGTATCTGAGGTAAAAATATTAGATACTGATAACCACCATGCTCTAGCGGAAGTTAATGATGATCAGTTCTCTTTGGCGATCGGTAAGCGTGGTCAAAATGTTCGCTTGGCGGCCAAGTTAACCGGCTGGAAAATTGATGTCCGTTCACCGCAGGAGGAGATCTCTTCTGATAAGGCAGAGGAGGAAATTGTAGAGGAGCTTAAGGCAGAAACTAGGACCGAGGAACCAGCTGGGACAACTGTAGTAGAGTAAGTAGCCAAAAATATGGAACACAAAATAACCGCGCGAAAAGGCGAGCGCTTAGAACTGACAGTTGAACTAGGTAAAAATGACCTGGAAAAATATCTAACTCAAGCAGAACAAAGACTGGCTCAGCAAGTCACTATTCCCGGTTTTCGTCCGGGCAAAGCGCCAGCGCGGGCCTTACACGAACATCTGGGTGACGCCGCTATCTTAGAGGAAGCGCTTAAGCTAGCTCTAAGTGGGAGCTTGGACCAAATTGTGGCTGAGGAAAAACTAGATGTACTACGTACTGCCGACTTGAAGATTAAAGAAAACACTGCCGAAAAACTAGACTACGAAGTAGTGTTGACAGTCTTCCCGGAAGTTAAACTGGGGCAGTATAAAGATCTGAAAGTGACTCGTCCGGAAATCACTGTTAGTGAACAAGAAATAGACGAAGCAGTTGAATATATTAAAAAAGCTAACGGGCAAAATCCCGCGGTGGATTCAACAACTACTAAGCCATTGAATTTGCCAACTGACATCCGCGAAAAACTGAACGTGGCCATTAGACAAGACAAAGAACGTGAGGCTAAAGAAAAGTACCGTCTCTTGGTGCTAGATCAAGTGGTAACTAATTCTGAGTTGGCACCATCAGCGGAAATGATTGATAGTCAACTAGAGGCAATGGTCGGGGAGCTGAAGCACAGCTTATCACACCAGAATTCTACGCTCGAACAGTATTTGGAAAAAATCAAAAAGAGTGAAAAGGAAATGCGAAACGAATGGCGTCAACGGGCGGAACGGGAAATTCGTCATGCGCTAGTAATGCGGGCTATTGCGCAACAGGAAAACATCCGAGCCGATGAAGATTGGGTGCGTAAGGAAAGCGAAGTAGTATGGGGTAAATATTTTGCCGACTTACCAGCTGACAAACAACCCGAACCAGCCGCTCTGCGTAGTCAGATTCGTGAACGACTTTTAAGCGAGGCGATTCTACATTGGCTAGAGCAGGCTAATAATTAGCCATGGCTAAAAAATTAAAATCGTCTTTAGTCTATTTAGACTATGCCTCTGCTACGCCGTTAGCACCAGTGGTGCAAAAGGCGATGGTCAAAGCAGAACTAAATTGGGGGAACCCTTCTTCCGTACATCAGGTTGGCCAGTTGGCGCAGGTTGCTTTAGCTTCGGCACGCCGTCAGGTTGCTAAAATATTGGCCATTAAGCCAGAGGAGGTTATTTTTACTAGTTCCGGTACTGAGTCGGATAATTTGGCTCTCCTGGGGGTCGCTAAAACGCAACCAGCGGGGCAGATCATTGTTTCTGCCATCGAACATCCTGCCGTCATGGCGGTGACAGAATACCTGACTAAATTAGGTTGGGAAGTAGTTTGTTTGCCGGTTAACGAATTCGGACTAATTAGCGCCAAAGATTTAGCCGTCAAACTAACCGATAAAACTAGACTAGTTTCGGTGGCCTTAGCTAATGGTGAGATTGGTACGATCCAACCAATTCGCGAGATTTCCCAGATAATTAAAAAATGGCGTCTCCAGCACAATACCAGCTGGCCGGTTCTACATAGTGACGTTTGTTCCGCCGCCGGCTATTTAAATATTCAACCGCATGCGCTGGGTGTCGACTTGATGAGTTTCAGCGCGCAAAAGATTTATGGCCCCAAAGGGATAGCGGTTTTGTATAAACGGGCCGATTTAGAACTCGAACCACTAGTCTATGGTGGTGGACAAGAACGTGGCTTACGCTCTGGTACCGAGAGTGTGGCGCTAGCTACTGGTATGGCTACGGCTTTGGCGTTAGCTATAAAACAACAGAAAAAGCAGTCGGTGCGTCTAAGTAAATTACGCGACTGGTTGATTGGTGAGATTTTAAAACTTATCCCAAATAGTCGTTTGAATGGTGATTCGAAACAGCGTTTACCCAATAATATTAATATCTCTTTTTCTGGGGTGGATGGTGAACAGCTAGCATACGCTCTCAATCGTCAGGGGATTTATGTTTCCACCGGTTCAGCCTGTAGTGCTACCAAAAACGAAATTTCACCTGTGCTGAAGGCAATTGGTAGCCCAGCGGAGTGGGGGAACATTCGCATCACCCTGGGCAGAGAAACTACTAAGAAGGAGTTGCAACGTTTCCTGGGTAAACTGATAAGGATGGTGAACGATTTTCATAACTAGCTGTATTTGGCGTAGTATTTTTGAGTTGGTCCGTATCACTAGCAATTTAGATAGCCTTACGGCCGTAAAGTATCAATTTAAAAAATCCGATTATGCCAAACAAGGCACGGTATATGAGGAAGCCAATATTTTCTAGGCGGTGCACTGCGGAGTTTTTCTCTACCTTTTCAAAACAGGTGATAGTATCAACTAGTTGTGGGTTTTTGATTCTAGACGAAGTCAATAAAAGAATGGCCGTTACTAAATATGGCCCAGCAAAGTGTAAATGCCAGGAGTCGTGGAAAGCTAAAATTCCCCCGTTTACTACCTTTGGAAACCAAAGATTAAAATCCAATTTAACAAATTTATACCCATGATGACCATCAATAAAAACAAGCTCTACTTGATGTTTGAAGTTTTCTGCTGCGTTTTCTGAAGTATCTCTGACCGGTTCAATATAGTGAGCAACCCCAGCCCTATCTATGTTTTGTCTAAACTCTTCGAATGTATCAATTTTGCGAAATCTTTTTTGATGTTCAGGACTGCCGACATGAGGGTCAATGGCAAAGATTTTAGCTTTATTCCCATCTTTCGAGCCATTGCCTAAACAAATTGCAGACCGTCCTTTCCAGGAACCGATTTCCACGATTACGTTTTCTGCTTTGACTTTTTTTGCAGTGTTGTACAAAAAAAGGCCTTCCGCCCTTGTTAGCCAACCGCCAACATTTTCGGTTGCTTTTTTAAAATCAAACATACGTGGTGCAGTATTCTTGAATTAGTCCGAACGAAAATTCGGAAAGGTCGCGGCTTGTACTGAGCGAAGTCGAAGTGTGCCGAACCTCTGGCATGACAAGTTTTTCTTTGTCGGCAAGTTCTTTGAAACTTTGATTACTTGTTTGGACTTAATAAATCATCGTGATAACTATCAAATTCCATATCGAAATCTTTATAGTTCTGAACTAATTCCTCATTTTCTATTATGTCCTTAAGTGCAATACACCTTTTTTCTTCACTGTCCTCGGTAAAGGTAACGCCAATGTTCAAAATCTCTTATTTTTTACTTTGTGGTCCGCCCGGTAGGAGTTGAACCTACAACTTTCGCCTTAAGAGGGCGCTACTCTGCCAATTGAGTTACGGGCGGTCTAAATTAACTGCTGAAGTTCTCTCTACCTTGGTAAGTAAATACCATCTTTTCTTAACTTGTTTAACATGAGGAGCAATATCTTTGAAGGCGGCCGCCAGCCAGCCAAAGATTTTATGTTTGTTATCGACGCTCTTAGGCACATAAATCTGGGCGGTACCGTAGTAGAGATTATTCTTTTTATAGTCCTTATTTACTGGTTTAACAAAAGATTTGCCGAAGTTCTTGGTTGGTATACCAGTGATTTGTGACCAAAATTTTTTTAATTTTAGATCATCTTGCTGGGAGTAAATATTCAACCTGATTTTTAATGTCTTAGGAGATATAGCAAAAATTGATTCAAACCACTTAACCATAAAAGCTATTAAATAGGGATCGGAGTTGGTTACCTCGCAAGCTCCTTTTTTGCTACCTTCGGCCCAGTAAAGTGCTGCCCCTAGGAGCTGTCGAGCTACTCTTGGTAGGGGTAGATTAATTTCATCCTCTGCTTTTTTTAGAATTTCCCAAACCTCACGCTGGCGTCTTTCTTTTTGACTTTGTGCCCCACGAGATAGAAATAAAATACGTTTTGTATAGAGGCGTTTACGATGTTCTGGTTTGAGGGGGACTGACTTTAACCAGAGGCTTAGGCTACTCTTGGCGACTGGGATTTGCCGCATTATTTCTCCGTAGCTAAGACCTCGACTTCTCAATCTTACCGCTAGAGCCCGTTCTTTTATCTTGGCATCCATACCAAGATTGTACCGTACATAACAGATGGACTCAATAAGAAAGTTGATAAGTTGTATTGGTGCAGTATTCTTGAATTAGTCCGAACGCATTTCGCCGCTTGCGGCGGCGAGGAATTCCCCCCCGCGAAAATTCGGAAAGGCGACGAAGCCGCACCGCTGACAATTTCAAGTTTTTCTTTGACAGCAATCTAAACAACATTATGACCCTGAAACACCAATCTTAAAAATCCAGTTATTCCAAGCAAAGAACGATACATGAGAAAACCAATATTTTTTAAACGATCAAATAAAGAAGTTCTCTCGGTTTTTTCAAAGTATGTTATCGTGTCGACCAGTTTTGGATTTTTAATTTTTGATGAAAATAATAAAGCAGTTGCCGTTACTAGACCTGGCCCAATAAAATGCAAGTGCCAGGAATCGTGGAAAGCTAATAATCCGCCGTTCACTACTTTTGGAAACCATTGATTGAAATCCAATTTAACAAACTTATATTCATGACGACCATCGATAAAAATAAATCCAACCGGATAGTTAAAATTTCTGACCGCATTTACAGACGTGTCTCTTATGGGTTCAATATTTTCAGCAATGCCTGCCCTGGTTATATTTTGTCTAAACTCTTCAAATGTATCAATTATACCAAACTGTCTCTGATGTTCTGGATTACCAACATGAGGATCAATGGCAAAAATTTTAGCTTTATTTCCGTCTTTAGAACCATTGCCAAGGCAAATAGTAGACCTTCCCTTCCACGAACCTACTTCTACAATTACATTTTCGGCTTTAATTTTCTTGGCAGTATTATACAAAGAAAGACCTTCGCCCTGGGTCAACCAACCACCAACATTTTTAGTTTTATTATTAAAGTCAAACATGGAATTAAAAAATTTTCTTCCCCCAAAATCCAATACAAATTAGTCGCCGAGTCTCTCCTTCGTCGGGATAAACTCCGCGAGGCGAACCTTTCAAACTTGCAATTTCTTTTCTGGTGCGCCCGGAGAGAATCGAACTCCCATCCTCGGTTCCGAAGACCGGTACTCTATCCGTTGAGCTACGGGCGCTATAGCCTAATTAAATAACGAAACTAGCCATAACACAACCCCACCGCGGCGGGGTTGTGTTAAGTTACGAGACAATCTCGATTTTTACCTGTTTAACACCGAACTCTTTAGCGGCCTGACGAGTGGCAAACCAGAGGTCAATTTTATATTGGTAGCGTTTATTCATGCGATCTTCCACCACGAAAGTTTTATCACCATATAGTTCGGGGATTTTGATTACTGTACCTAGCGGCAAGAAGTTTGCGGCTATAACGCCATCGCGTACATGCGTACCCATAGCGGTGATAAACGGAGTATCATCTGTCTGGTCGGGGGTAGAAGAATAGGCTGAAGCCGGAACGGTATAGTTTACTGCTTTATTGTTTATGCTACGGCGTTGAGTAACCGTGCTTTGGGTGGCCACCACCGCAGTATCATTCACCAAAGATAAATTTTCGACAGCTTTCGGGGTTGGAGTCTCAATTTGACCAATACCGAAGCTATCATAGGCGCTAGAAACATATAGCAAGGTGGAGCTGTTTGTGGAGTCCTGGTTGGAGCCGAAAAGATTACTCCAAAAGGAGGCTTGGGCCGTGCTAACAGTAGCAATATTTAATAGGGTAATAACCGCGATAGTTAGGGCTAATTTGCGCTTGTTTAGAATGTTCATAGTGATTTAAAAAGCCTTTAAATAGGCCT
>MGKD01000021.1 GCA_001794605.1 Candidatus Yanofskybacteria bacterium RIFCSPHIGHO2_12_FULL_45_19b
CATCCACTTCCAGTTTGCCACCAATCAAAACATCATCGGCGACGGAGAGAGTGTGACCAGTGGTAGCGGTGCCAAAGCGGGAGTAGCTAACGGTAGCATAACCACCGACTTGCAAAGTGTTGCCAGTTAAAAGGTAGCTAGCCGAGGCGGTGCCTTGCACTTCAAAAGTAGTAACGGGAGTGGTGCCAATACCTAGTCTGGAAAGATTGTTAATTTGTTGGGAGTTGCCGGTTATCGTACCACCCAAGGTAAAAGCCGGTAAGGTAGTAGACCAGGCTGGAACACTGGAGCCGTTGGTGACCAAGATACTGGAAGCGGCGGTAGTCAGACCCTGAGCAGTGTTGGCGCCGTTGGAGTAAAGCAGTTCGCTGGCACCATAAGTATCAGCAAAAGTGGCAGTGGAAGCAATAAAATTGGTACCGTTGGCACGCAAAATCTTGCCAGAGGTGGCGACATTGGCGATCCGGAAACCGGTACCGACATTAACCACGCCAGAAGTAATTGTGGTATCACCGACCCCTAGACCGGTAGTGAAGTAACCGGCACCGACGACATGGAGCGCCTGGGTGGGGTCAGCACCGATACCGACATTATTCGCAAAGTAGTTAACCCCAGTGCCGGCTTGGGTGAGGTTGCCAAACCGTAGACCTTTGGAGAGCTCGATGGAACCAGCGAAAGAATTGGAAGCGGTATTAGTCGAGGTGAGCGGGCCAGAGAGATAGAGCGACTTCCAACGGTAACTGGCATCCCCCAGGTCAAAGCTGTCGTCAGTGGCGGGATCAAAGTTACCGGAAATGGAGGCGCCGGCGCCGAAGGTGGTGGCGCCTCCAATCGTTAAAGTGCTGTCGAGATAGGTAGCGCCATCCACTTCCAGTTTGCCACCAATCAAAACATCATCGGCGACGGAGAGAGTGTGACCAGTGGTAGCGGTGCCAAAGCGGGAGTAGCTGGCAGTGGCCACCGAGAGACCGCCAAACTGGGCGGAGCCGGAGGCAACAACGGCACCGCCGGTTTCGACCGCAAATAGTCGGTCACCACTACTGTTTTGAATTTCAAAATAGTCGTTAGTCAGTTGAGTGTTGGCACCCTTGAGGGTCAGTTTGGTAAATTCATTACTCGGTTCCGGCGCATCCACGGTTTGTATGAAAATCGGAAAATTGTAGCTGAAGCGCTTGTTGGTGGAGTCCCATTTGAAGGCGGCGTTGATGGTAGGAATGCCGCGTTTGAAGGTAATGGATTGGTCCTCCGTATCGTTGCTGACATTATCGGAATTAATCGTAAAATCGGTAGCTACGGTACCGGAAATAGAAGAAGAAGCGGCGGTTAAATTGGTAATGTCCGCGCTGTCCACATAGATTTTGCCCCAGCGGTTAGTGGTGGAACCAAGGTTGAAAGCGTTAGTATATGGGATGAGATTGGACTTGACGGTGGAGTTAACAGTAAGCGAGTCGGTGGTGGAGTTCCCGAGAGTAACATTCGAGTCAAACGAACCAGTGCCGATTACCTCCAGGTCGCCGGAAATGAGCAGATCGTTAGAAGCGGAAATAAAATTACTGTGCGTGGTGGTACCGATGCCGAAGCGGTTATAGCTAGTGCTAGCAAAACCGCCGACTTGCAAACTCCCGAACAGACCGTAAGAGGCGCTAGCCGTCCCCTGCACTTCCAGTTTGGTGGTGGGCGCAGTGGTCCCGATGCCGAGATTGCCGGTGACCAAAGCATTCCTCCCCAGCCACAAATCCTGCCAACGATAATCCGCACCGCCGAGATTGTAGGTGTTGTCGGTACCCGGGCCGAAATTGCCGGAGATACTGGCCCCCGCGCCGAAGATAATACTAGAATCAAAGTAAGTTAGCCCGTCTACTTCCAGTTTTCCGTTAATCAGAACATCATTACTGGTGGAGAGAGCATGCGTAGTGGCCACCGTGCCGAAGCGGTTATAGCTAGTGCTAGCAAAACCGCCGACTTGAATAGTGTTGCCCGTCAGGAAGTAGGAAGCCGAGGCGGTACCGTAGGTAATAGTCGGGTAATTGAAACTGAAATGATTAGTGGCCGCGTTCCATTTGAGTTGGGCGCTGGGAGCGTTGCTACTACTGGCCGTACCACGGTCAAAAGCTAGCCAGCTATCTTCCGAATTGGAACTAACATTATCGTTGTTGATGACAAAAGAGGCGCTGGCAACACCAGGAAAGTCAACATTGTCAGTAGCGGTCAGATTAGTAATATAGGCGGAGTTCCAAGGACGGGTGGCGGTACCAAGATTGTACGAACCAGAAGGAGTGAGATCAGAGAAGACCAGGCCGGTAGTTAAAGTGGCGCTGGTCAGATTACCCGCGGTAGTAAGATTGCCAGCAGTGTCCAGGCGAAAATGTTTTGCAAAGACGGTGAAAGTAGCGTCGTCCGGATGTTCGCTGTTTCCAATCCCCGCACTGCCAGCCACGCCTAGGGTACCAAAACTTCCAGAATCACCCCACAGTCCACTGTTAAAAAAAGCCACACCATCAAAATCAGAACTTCCAGTAACGTGTAGCCCGCCCACCGTAATGGCATTACTAGTAGTACTACCAAAATCCGTAACCTGCTGGAGATTAAAATCCTTCGCCTCTAAACTATCTAGCCGGTCGGCATTTAGATTATCGATCTTGGTGCGATTAGTGATTTTGATAGTACCCTGATCGAGAATTAAATTGCCGTTGGTCAGGGTGACATTTTTACCAAATACCGCGTCCGCGAATACCCCCAGCTTGCCATAGACCTGCAAAGAATCACGCAGTTTTGTTGCTCCTTTAACGGTTAAATTTTTACCCACCTCAACCTTACCTTCTAAGTTAACATCTTCGTAAGTGGTATTGCCGTTTTTGGTAACAAGCGCCAGAGTAAAATCCTTAGAAGCTAGGCCGGCCAAGTAGTTAGCATTCAAATTATCTACTAGCGTAGTCGAGTCCACTATCAGTGGCGCCAGGCCAGTCGGCACAAATGAGTGGAATTGACCCTGGGTTTCAATCTGGCCAAAAATTGAGATATTTCCGGCTTGGTTTAAAAGCAAAACCTCATTAGCGTGCGTGCCGGGAAAATGCCCCTGCAGGGTATCGGCGTTTTTAAATACTGTGTGCACAAACTTCATCACCTGGGCAGAACCGCTTAAACTAAAACCCTCTGCTAGCAAAAAAAATGCGGTTAGCGTGCCCAGCATTACTAACAGCCAGCGTTTGGGTGAATGACGCATGGCTTGACGAGAAAAATTATTAAACTGTCTCCAGCGAGACCAGAGAGAGTTTAACCTTCCATCCAGATAGGCTCGTTGAACCGGCGAAAGAGCGGGCGTGACAAATTTACCGGTAACTTCATTCAACTGATCGGTTAGACGATCAAGTTTATCCAGCACCGGACGATTGTCATTGGCCGACTCGACGGCGCGATAGTTTTCATCCACTACGGGTAAAGAAACTAAATTAGCGCGTTTTGTGTTAGCGAGAAAATAGTTATCGGCGGTTTGTGCCAATAGTCTTTCGTTGCTAGCAAAGTTTACTCCCGCTCCTTCGGCAATAATATTTTGTTTTTTGAGATAATCACAAACCGCCTCAGTTGTAGTGTACCAGTTGCGACCAATCTTCTTGGCAGAGATTTTTCCTTTGCGCGCCAAGAGGCTCAAATACTCCTGTGAGTAAGGAGTATCTTTTGCCGCATCAAACAGCGAGATAAATTTGTTAGGTAGTTCGATAAATTGATTCATTGTGATTCAACTACTTTTTTGCTAAAATTCAGAAGCCAATTTCTTCTCATCAAGCAGTTGGCAAGCGTTCTCACATTTCCCGCCTTAATCTTTAGCGAGATGGCGGGATTTGTGTTTTTAAACAAAGAACTTTTTAACTTTCAGCGTTACTCACACTTCTTACGTATCCGATATACTATCCGATACGTTTTTTCGTTTCCGTTTTCGCTTGGATTTTTTGATCATTTTTCTACTCAAAAAACCTACTATATCGGATAGCAGAATTATAGCATCAGATATTTTAAAAAAGTTGATAACCCAGGCCGGGTTTTTTAAAACCAGAGTAAATAAAAAAATCCTTATTTATAAGGACTTTTTTATTTACTCGCAAATCTGGTTTTGTCCACACATTTTACTTGCTTGGTAGCTAGAGAAAGGGTTATAATATAGCATAGTTAAACTAGCTAAACCTTAATAAGCAAACCGTGATAGTATTTTATAAAGACTACGATAGAAAAGTTTGCTACCGTCAAAAAATAAAAATCAGTTTTGAAAAAACAATCTAAAAACCACCCATGCCCAAAAAATTTCTTACAGTTAACGAAGTAGCCAAGATTGTTGGCGTTAGCCCCTTGACGGTTCGCAACTGGGATCAACGCGGGCTGTTGATAGCGCACCGCAACCCCCTAAATAATTATCGTCTCTACCGCGTGGAAGACGTCGAAGCACTGGTAAATAAAATTGAAACTAGCCAAGGTAGTGGTTCAAATAAAATCATAAAACCACCGACTCCCAAAACCAGAAAACTCGAAATCGAAACTGAATAAAAAAGATTTAGATTACTTCTTTTATTTTTTCTAAAGCCAATAAAACTTTTTCTGGAATTACTACCGGAACAACGTCTCCTTTTTCTGAATAAATTTTTAGACGGTCGAACTCTCCAATAACCCGAAGCAAGCGCGACGGCGTGAGAAACTCTTCGGGCGACATGAGGAAAGCACTGCCACAAACTGAAATCGCCGGAAATTGTTTTCTGAAGGTCGCACAGGAACGACGTAACAGTGGCGGCATGGCGCAGAGAATTAGCGACTCCGGATTTATTCCGTTTACACTGCATGCTCGCATTCCAAAAATAATATTCTCAAGCGTGTTGGTAGATTCTTTTTCCAGAACTAACGCATAATTTGGAATCCCCTCCTGTTCTATTACTGAAGCATAAAAATCTGCCTCCGATTCAAAATCCACAGGAATCTTCTCGCGCCCCTTTCCACAGATAATAATCTTGGGGGCCTTCCCCATCTTCCACAACTTAGCCGCTTGCAAGGCCGGCCGTGGATCGTAGTGGCCAAAAATAAAAATGGCATCAGTCACAGGAAGTTCTTTTTCCGGAGTGCTTTCAATCAAAAAATCCAAAAGAATCTTTGCCTCTTCTTTTAATGCCAACCGTTCAATTCTTTCCTTCTCCATATTTAAAAACAGGTGTCGCCTACGCAAATCTACTGGCGGGCTTTGCCACGCCGTAGGTCCGCTTCGGCGGACCGAAGGTCGCCTACGCAAATCTACTGGCGGGCTTTGCCACGCGTAGGTCCGCTTCGGCGGACCGAAGGTCGCCTACGCAAATCTACTGGCGGGCTTTGCCACGCCGTAGGTCCGCTTCGGCGGACCGAAGGCGGGGGCACTAGGATTCGAACCTAGAAGTCAGGATTTGGAGTCCCGCAGTTTGCCATTGAGCTTATGCCCCCTTCTTAATATACCCTGCCATTTTAACATAAAACCGACCCCTGGCTAGAGTCGGTTTTGTTATTATTCAGACACCCTAAACTAGCCAGTGATTTTGGCCTCCTTGTGTGGAGTAGTCTTGCGACACCAAGCACAGTGCTTCTTGTACTCTAATTTACGCTCCACCTTCTTCTTGTTTTTGCTGGTATAGATACCGGCGCGCTTACAGACCGTGCAACGCATTCTTAATAAATTATCTTGTCCCATATAAACAGTAGTTTTACACTAAAAATCTTAATCTAGCAAATGACACCTGTTTTGAGCCGACGGTGAGAATTGAACTCACGACCTACTCCTTCATTTATACTTCCATTTAAACAGTCCGCACTATTGGAAGATTAGACTGTATCTTCTCCCCGACCATAGTCTGGGAGCCTTTGTCAGTCGTTCGTCCGCTGGAGAGCGGAACGGTCTTGGCCATGCGTATGGCTATTGACCGTAATTCAGGATTCATCCGGACGTTACCGTCGAGATGGGCAATATTTCACCAAGGAGTTGCTCTGCCACTGAGCTACATCGGCCTGATTGTAAAACTAACACCTTATTCTAAATCTACCATCCTGTGCCTCTATTATACCAAGTTAGAACCTATTTTCAAAACAAAGTGAGGTAATGACTTCGCACGCGCGGAGCGCGTGGTGGCTCTGAATTGAATCGTACGCTCCACGAAAGCCCCGCCACCGCCTCGCTTCACTCGGCAACCCCAAAAAGAAAAAAGTTCCTTGCTCTTTTGATTTTCGCGGGGGTGGATTTTTTCTAAAATGGAAAGGACATTTTTCTTTTTGGGGTTCTGCCCTCAAGTATTCGGGCAGTGTGGCGGGGCTTCAATTCGGACTCGGTTTTGCGAAAGCGATTTTCTGGGGATTGGATTTTCGCAAAACCGAGACTAATGTTTTTGAAATTCGGCGGGGTTTCGGATTTGGATTCCGCCCGCAGAAAGGGGTCTGGGGAATGAATGCGGGCGGGCTTCTCGAGTTTTTTTGGCGGAGTATTCTAAAAATTTCATTCAGAAAATACCTCTTTAGTTATTCAAAGTATTTTGTTATAATTCAAATATGAACAAAAAGAAATTATTCCTTTGGTCTCTGTATGATTTTGCCAATTCCATAGTCTTTATAAACTTTCTCCTTTATTTTGCTCAATGGATTGTAGTTGATGGTGGACTCTCTGATTTTTGGTATAACGCTATTTTTGCCATAGCAACAGTGTTGTTGTTTTTAAGCGCTCCAATTCTAGCGGCGTTTACAGACAAACATGGTGGTAGAAAATATTTCTTAAACATTTCCACTGTTGGCACTTTTGTAAGTTATGGGTTAGCTGCGTTTTTGGCAGGATTTGATAATCCAAATATTTTCATAATTGCTCTGCTATTTTTGGTAGGGCAATATTTTTATCAGTTATCTTTTGTTTTTTACAATCCAATGCTAGAAGAAATTGCGGACACCAGCCACAGGGCGCGAGCTTCTGGAATCGGACAATTTTCAAACGCTCTTGGTCAAGTCGTTGGTCTTCTGATCACTCTTCCGCTTGCAGGTTCCCGACTTGCGCCACTTGTACCTTCTGTAATTATTTTCTTTATTTTGGCACTACCAATGATGATTTTTTTCAGAGAGTCCAGACAGCGAGAAAAAAATGTAAATTTTGCAACTATAAAAAACGAAACAATAATTTTCAAAAAGAAATTTTTTACCTTTTTCGCTTTTTCATTAGCAACACCAATGCTTGTAGCCTTCTTCTTTTTTAATGATGCTTTAATTACAGTAAGCAATAATTACTCAATTTATATGGAACGAGTTTTTTCTACTCCAGATAAAACAAAATCAATATTGTTAATGGCTATACTTGTCATGTCAGCTATTGGTGGAATTATAGCTGGCTGGTTGGGCGATAAAATTGGTACATTGAAAACACTTAAAATTATTCTTTTCGGGTGGATTGTCGTATTGCCCGCCATAGCACTTGCCCCTAATTTTACTATTTTTGTAATTTTTACTGTGGTTTCAGGTCTTTTGATTGGCTCAGTTTGGGCAACTACTCGTGCTTATATGAGTACATTGCTTTCAAGCGAAGAAATGGGCTATGGATTTTCTTTTTATACGATTTTCGAACGTTTTGCAACTTTTTTCGGCCCCTTAGCTTGGGGAGGAATAATATGGTCTTTGGGAATTGCTCCGTCTTCTTATAAAATTGCTATGGCGACAATGTCGGTTTTTGTTATTGTCGGTTTTATTATTCTTTCTGTGTGGAAAAGAAAATCTCTTATGGCTTCCTCCACTAATGCTAATATCTAAATATGAATCCAGAACAGGGAAATTTCCCAGACTTAAAAAAAGAAAAAATTGAAACGAGTTATTCTTTTAGTCGCATTACTGAACTACTCGCTGAACATAAATTATCTCACGGTTCGCCAGAGGGCCTTAATGAGAGAATATCAAGTGCAATGAAAATTCCAGAAATTCGTGAGGCATTTAATATTGCCACTCCAGAAATTACTAACTTAACTGATACTCTTGAAATAAAAAACGATGGCAAAGTTTATGCTATTCGTATGGACTTAAATGATGGCGTAGATAACCACAAAAAATTTGTTGTCGCTTCTCTAATTCTACGAGGGTTGCTCAATGGTAGTTTGCCTAAAGAGAGAGTTGATACATTGATTGATGGAGGGAATTTTAATTCTGCAAAAGCACTTCGTTTTTACTGTGAACGTTTTGGTATGAAAGGTATCTATGTTATGTCTAGAATTTTTCCTGAAGAAATTTTAGTTATGCTCCGAACAGATAATTTTTCTATCACTCAAGCACCAGCCCGTTACGAAAAAAGGCGTGAGGTTGAATTTTATGAGTATCTTTTTGAACTAATGAAAAAATCAGACTTTCGTAAAAACAAATATTGTTTGTGGCATGCAAAACATGGAGGAGAGGCAACAAAATGGTTGGGCGAAGAAATAGCTGGAACACTTCCTGAATCGCCACAATTTATGGTTTCCTGTTTGGGGGCAGGAGCTACTCTTGAAGGAATTCAAATTCCAATTAAAAAACATACAGGTTGCAAGATTGTGATTCCAGAACATGAAAAAAGCCAACTGTTTGCTCGTATAAATCCAAATGTTAGCCATGTTGAAACAGAGGATGTGCCCCCTAATTCTGGTTTTAAGTCTTACGAAGGATTACCCCACACAGTTATTGGCCCACATTTTGATGAAATTAATCCACTTCTTTCCAAAGAAGCCATTCAGCAGATTGATCAAGTTATGTTATACAAAGATGCTGATTGGCAAAGCATGGAATCCAGTTTGATGACAAAAGGTATTTCAGTTGGAAATTCTTCTGCCGCTAACATTGCTTGTGCTAAAAGTATTGCGGATTTAGGACATAAAGTTTTAACAATAATTTTTGAACCCCAACGATCATTTTATGTTGAGGCTGAATAGGTTAAAATTTCTTCACAATGTTTTTATCTAATTTTAATTGAATACTCCGCCAAAAAAACTCGAGAAGCCCGCCCGCATTCATTCCCCAGACCCCTTTCTGCGGGCGGACAAAATT
>MGKD01000022.1:0-14763 GCA_001794605.1 Candidatus Yanofskybacteria bacterium RIFCSPHIGHO2_12_FULL_45_19b
CCCTCACGCGCGAAGGTAGCGGACATGGAAAGTAACAATCCACCCACCACCGCCATGCAGGTGGAAAGTGAGGCCACAATACCAACCACAAAAGCGGTACCAAAAGTAACCTTGCCAGCATTAACTAGATTAACTATGCCAATTTTTTGCAACAGCAGGAACAAGGCGATAAAACCCAGAGCAATTGGCACGGCCCACTTAAAATCCCCCCAGTGAACTGTAGTTTTTTGTCTTTCCGTGGAAAGTTGGTGTTGCGAAAGCACCTGAGTCAACTCTTTGGCAATTTTGTCTAATGACAGATCACCAAAGTCACCACAGATTTCCACTGAACGAGATCCCAGATCGGATTTAGCAGACGCTACCTTAGGGTGAGCCTTGAGCTCGCTTTCAGTCAACACCACACAGGCGTTGCAATGCATACCGTGAACGTGAAGGGTATGGGTAGTTAATTTTTCCATAAATTAAAGTTTTTTAGTTTTAAGGCGTAGGGAGTTTGATACCACCGAAACACTAGAAAAAGCCATCGCCAATCCAGCAAAAACCGGGCTCAACAGCCAACCGAATAATGGATAAAAGACCCCACTTGCCAGCGGAATACCGACAATGTTATAGATAAAGGCCCAGAACAAATTTTGCTTAATTCCACGCATAGTAAGTTTGGAAAGTTTTATCGCTTTCGCCAACTTTGAAATGTCGCCATGCAAAAGCGTAATACCAGCTGATTCGATCGCCACATCGGTACCAGTACTCATCGCGATTCCAACATCAGCTTGCGCCAAGGCTGGCGCATCATTCACTCCGTCACCCGCCATCGCTACGATCGCGCCTTCGGCCTGCAGCGCTCTGATCTTGGTTAATTTATCATGTGGCAACACTTCGGCCATCACCTCATCAATTCCTACTTGGTCGGCGATATAACGCGCAGTATTTTTGTCATCGCCGGTCAACATCACGACCTTAATACCAAGTTGGTGTAGTTTTTCCACCGCCTCTTTCGCTTCTGGCTTTAAGGCATCCGCCACCATTGCCACCAGCAATAGCTTGTCTCTCGTAGCAAGCATAACCGGGGTTTTTCCCTCGGTAGTATCCTGAGCAATGGCCGTTTGATCTAAAGCAATCCCCAAATCATCAGCCAACCTGGCGTTACCAGCAAAATATTCAACACTATTTATTGTCGCCCTTACCCCTTTGCCCTCAATAATCGAAAACTGTTCTGTCACTTGTAGCTCAATATTATTTTCTTTAGCATACGAGACAATCGCGTGAGCAATCGGATGTTCCGAGCGGGTTTCTAAAGAAGCCAAGATACTGATTGCCTCTGCCTCCGAGACGCCAACTTGTAGTTTGGTAGAAATTAATTCCGGCTTACCTTTGGTAATAGTGCCAGTTTTATCCACCACCACCACAGTAACTTTATGCAGTTTTTCTAGAGTAGCCGCATCCTTAACCAAGATCCCCTCGCGCGCGCCCTTCCCCACTCCAACGATAATCGCAGTGGGAGTAGCTAGACCCAAAGCACAAGGACAGGCAATCACCAAAATCCCCACCAGTGAAACCAGCCCATAAGATAGCGCCTGCGCAAAACCCAAGAATTGTGAACCAATCACCAACCAGGCACCTAATGAAACAGAGGCCAACCCCAAAACAATCGGCACAAAAACCGCAGAAATTTTATCAGCTAGGGCTTGAATTGGTGCCTTGCTCCCCTGGGCCTCCTCTACTAGGTTAATAATCTGGGCCAGAAGCGTTTCTGAACCAACCTTAGTAGCCCGAAAAGTAAAACTGCCAGTGGTATTAAGCGTACCCGCCACCACACTATCACCAATATTTTTAGCCACCGGGATTGGTTCACCGGTAATCATGGCCTCATCAACATAAGAGCTACCGGAAACAATCACCCCATCGACGGGGATTTTCCCGGCTGGCTTTACAATTAAAATATCACTGTGTACCACATCAGCAATCGGAACTTCAACTTCCTTTCCAGCACGAATTACTAACGCAGTTTTGGCCTGCAAGTTTAAAAGCTTTTCAATGGCATCGCCAGTTTTTAATTTGGAACGCGCCTCCAGATATTTACCCAGAGTAATAAAGGCGATTACTACGATGGCCACATCAAAATAAGTTACATCAACATTGAGCCAAGGCCGGAGTGTTTCCGCAAAAGCCATCACTACCGAACTATAAATGAAAGCCGCCAGAGTACCTATGCCAATTAGCGTATCCATATTCGCCTTGCCGTAACGCAAAAAACGATAGACTCCAGCCAGATACGACTGACCCACCACAAATAATGCATAAGTAGCAAAAACTGGCAAAAGATAACGGAAAAGACCGGTCACTGCTGGTGTGGCCATCGGAACAAATTCAAATTGTGCCAAAATATCCCAACCCATAACAAAAATACTAATCACCGCCAGTGGAATAACCGATAACACTTTGGTTTTTAAGCCTTTAAGTTCTGCCAACTTGTCGCTTTTTGATTGACTCATGCCACTATGTTCAGAGTGATCCTCCATTTGTTCCACAACTAAAGAATAACCTAAGGGTTCAATCCTTTTTGATAGTTGGACGAGACCAATCTTTGCACCATCAAAAATTACCTTGGCCTTTTCAGTACCATAGTTTACTTCGGCTGATTCCACTCCAATCTGCTGTTTCAATGTTTTCTCGATAATACCAGCACAGGAAGCACAATGCATACCTTTGATTCTAAAAGTCTGGGGGGCGTTCATGGGGTTAATTAGACAGGTTATATATTTTTATCAATTCATCAATCGCCTTTTGCTTGTTCTCTTTCATTTGATGGACCAGGCAGGTATCTAAATGCCCCACCAATAGCTCTCGTTTAGCAGTTTTTAGTAAACCAATCACACTATCCACCTGCTGAATAATCTCCGGACAATAGCGATCGGCCTCAATCATCTGGGTAATTTTAATAAGCGTCCCTTGCGCCTGTTTCGCACTTTTTAGAGTTTTGGCCTTATTAATACTAATTTTTTGCATAAATTATTTTTTACTTATTTAACCTACTACCTAGGTTATAGGATACCATTAAGACAGTCAAGTGGATAACCAAAACTCCGCTATAGCGGAGTTTTGGTATTGGGTGCTGAGGGGGAGATTTGAACTCCCACAGGATTGCTCCCGACGGCTCCTAAGGCCGTTGCGTCTGCCAGTTTCGCCACCTCAGCAACATATAGAAAATTTTAAACTAAAAAAGACCTTAAAACAACCAGGCACTTTCTAAAGAAAGTGCCTGGTTGTTTTTGTGACAACTAGACTGTATTAGAACAGTCCACCACCATTAACTACTAGGTTCGACAGAGAAGAGAGAATTACTCCCACGGCTAAGATTACTAAAGCACCGAGGATACCCTGCCAGACCATCGCTTTGGCTTTTTTCACCTTGGTTTCATCGCCGCGTGCCGTAATCCACATAATACCGCCCCAAACGATAAAGATGACAGCAATCGTCATCGCGATACCGATCAAAAATAGAGCAATATTGGTGATAAAATTACCCACTGTGTTGATGTCTACCACGCGGCCAGTCTCCGTGTCCACCGTTGGAACAGCTAAAGTTGCTAACGGTAGCGCTAACATACTAAACATTGCCAGTGTCAAAACTGCTTTTTTAATTTTATTCATAGACACCCCCTTTCATAGTATTGGTTATTTAATCTAACTACTTACCATAATTAATGCCTCCCGGAGGCAACTAGCCCCTCGATTGCTATCTCGGGGTTAATCGCTTCTTCAAGCGATTAACACGCCAACGGAATAAAGGCAGTTGCCCTCCACCCGAACAATGTACCAACTGTAGAAATTATAACACCCGCGGCGAAAATCACCAATATCCCCCACAGTACCGTTTTGAAATTTTTGATGGCCTCTTGCTGTTTAGTCGGATTGGCTCCGGCCATCATGAACATGAAGCCAGACCAGATAATAAAGATTATCATTACGGTGGTAGCAATATTTAATATCCAGCAGACAAAGCCATTCACGATCTTCAACACATCTTGAAAAGAAAGGTCTTCTCCGGGGAAAGCCCCCAACGGGCTATTGCTATTAGAGTTACTATTACTATTTGCACTGGAGTTATTGTTATTGCCTCCATTATTGTCACCGCCCACCGGTAGACCGCCATTATTCAGCACACACTCATTGGTATTACAGGTGATTCGATTGTTAGGGCACTTGTAGCCAGCCGGACAAGAGCCACCAGGCGATCCCGCCCCGTTGTTAACCGTAAAAATAGTCGAGCTGGTTTTTTGGCCATCACCCAAATCCACCTCCACGGTATTACTACCATTAGTAGTATTGCTTGGCACAACAAAGGTTAAGGTCTGCTCGTCAGTCCAATTGGTTTCTACGCCGACACCATTCCAAAGCACTATGGCCTGACCATCCACAAAATTGGCACCAGAAACAGTTACCAACTCATCTGGACCTCCCGTAGTTGGGTCAAGCGTAATACTACCAGCCAAAGCTACGTTACCAACAAGAAAGAGCGTCGCGACGATAATAAAGAATAGTTTTTTCATCTCTAGTTGCGAAAATCCAAGATGATTTGCACAATATTGGCCGCCTGATCGGCTAAGGCAATAATAATCATCCCAATGATGGTAGCAAAAAGCATCTGCCGACCCTCGCCAAATTTTTTCGGATCCCCCTTTGCGGTCATCATCTTCCAGCCACTATACAAAATCATTATTACCGCCACCGGCACCACCAACATCAGTAAATAATTCCAAATTCCTTTTACTAAATCAACAAAATTCTCGGTGTTAAGCAGATTCTTAAATTCAATGCTCTGTGTACTGGCACTGGCAGTTGCCCACAGTTTTAGTTTATTGTTCAGTTTCATGGTTGAGCTACTCGGTTTTTGCGCCAGCGCCAGAAAAACCATCCGGCCACCGTTAATATTAGCAAAATTAAAATCACTAAGATATACGTCAGAAGAGAATAGTCACTGGACGGGCCAGAAGGAGTTGGAGTAACGACAACGCTGGGTTCTGGGGTAAGACTCACAGCGACAACCAAGCAATCACTCGGACAATTCTTATTGTTTTCTCCTACTTCAGCCTGACAACTCCCATTATCGTTACAAACTGGGCCACTGGGGGCTAAATCTATGGCTAACAGTAGCTGCTTTTGTGTGTTATAAAAATTAGCGGTTTTGGCATTAGCAAAATACTGAGCCTGAAGTGTTAGTTTGCCACGACTACTGGGAGGGGTGAATTTGACGGTAAATAACTTAGCCCCTTGAACGGAAATTAGTTCGAGACTATAACCAGTCATTACTTCTGGGCTAGGACGTTTATAGGGCCCAGCGATTAAATCGAAAGCGAATTTAAAGTCTCGATCCGGAACTAATTTACTATTATCAAAATACAGATGGAAAATATAGGTGTAGACCCCATTATCTTGACTAGCAAAAGTCTGACCAAGCGGCCAAGCTAAGCTGGTCAAAATCAATAGATAAGTTATTAATTTTAGTTTTTTCATCCTAAGTGCCACCATTACTATTATAGCAACCAAGAACTTTCGGAGCATAGTTTCGAGTTTCATCAAAACCAGCATTACAAGTTTGGTGGGCAGTATCGTCATACAAACACTCCCAGCGCTGGACGGTTTTGTTGTCACAACTCTTAGCCGTATTAGCCGTAGTGCAATCGTTACTAGCTAAACAAGCTCCCGCACCGCCATTATAACCAGCGGCAATATTGCGCACACTGCTACCACAAGTACCGCCAGCGATAGATTGCAAGTAGTAGGCACCAATGCAGATACTGGCCTCAGCATTAGCTGGTTGACGCAACCAGTCGCAGGTAATATCAGCATTCACTCCACAGCGACTCTTAAAAACATTGGCCGTGGCTGGTTGTAATTGCATCAACCCACAAGAGGGTGGGTTGGAGTTACTAACCGAGTTTACATCACAGCTTGACTCCTTAAACATGACTGCCCTAATCAAAGCTTCAGTATTAACCCCACTAATTGCTATGTTAGCGGCAGCTTGTTTAATGGCAATGCCATAGGAAAACTTTCCATCACTACTTTTATCACAACTGGGTGCTGGGCAGGTACCAGAAGCTAGGCAGAGATTGACACTACTATAGCTACAGGTTTTATCACCACTTCCGCTATCACCGCCCCCGCCAGCCGCACCACCAGTCCCCCTAATTTCCGCATGGATATGGAAACCACTACTGCCAACATTGGTGCATGGTCCGGTGGTATTAAAGCTCCCGCCTCCCTCACAAGCAATCTGACTAGCGACCGCTCCTGGCTGACTCTTCATAAAACTGCGAATCGCCTCAGCGATTGTTTGGGTAGCCGGTGAAAAAGTGATATCCACCGCATTGCCAAGATAATGCGAATCATTACCACAACTATGGCTACCGGTAGTAAGACTAGAAATCTGTATACTGCTAGCGCCCTGCTTGTGAGCCCCCAAAGCGATAATCGCTCGCATTAAGTTTTTATTGACCGTAGCAGTGCCACTGGTACCACCCGCGGGGCAGGTATTGGCAGCGCATAATTTCGTTTTGCCATCACTTGAGCAACTACCAGCGTTACAAACGGCTGGACATCTTCCAGCCACGATATCGGTTATATTCTCTTTAGCCTGATGTCCCTCGCCACAAGTGGAATCGGTGCTAAAACTTAAACCAGAAGTCAGTGCTTGTTGAGCCAGGGTTTTTAACTCAGCATCACCGCAAGTGGTAGGCCCGACATTACCAGCGGTGATAGTGACAGTAAACTCTTTATCGCCCTGAGCTTTAGGGGTAGCGGAATCCTCTACCTGAACGGTAAACTCATAAGTATCTACTTTGGTCGGAGTACCCGTAATTTCGCCACTAGTTTCGTTAAGTTTTAAGCCATCAGGCAAATCGCCACTGGTTATCTTCCAAGTTACTGGTTTTTTGGCTGAGCTATCAACGGTTAAAATTTTACTGAAGGCTCTATTTACCGGGGTTTCGAAGTTTATATAATTAGTAATATAAATTCCCCAACTACCGGTTGCTCCTCCCCCACCACCAGGATTACCAATTGCATCGACTGGTTCATCCTTACATTCCAACTGCCACCAATTAGCGGCTACATTATTATCCCCCGCAATGGTACGTAGTGTGGTATTAACAATTAGCCAAGCGGTAACCAAAATCAATAAACCCCAGCCAGTATTACGAAAGACCTTATAGCCCTTCTGTACCGTGCCAGGATCCATCCCACCCAGTAAAATCAAAAAGCCAGCATACAAAAAAAGCAGGGTCGCCATTACCGGCATCAGATAGAAAAACAGGAAGTCAAAAAGATTTTTTATTAGTTTAAGAATGTCGCAGGTCTGACAAAGCGCCTGCCTGGTACCATCAGCATTAGTACCACCACATGGCACCAGCGCATCAAGCGCTTGGGCGCCGCTGGCCCAAGTTAATAATAAAAAGGCCACTCCGAAAGCCACCCACATTATCCACCACTTATTGCGAAACATTCGTTCAATCATTTTATCGACGTTGTGTCAGGAGATTAATTTTATCTTCGGCCGCTTTTAAGGCCGAACGAGCATCGCGCCGACTGAAATTGACATCGTCAATCATATCCGCCAAAACTTGTTCAAGCGCAATATTGTCTACCTGCCACCAAGATTTAGCAGTCAGAGTTTGCCCAAGGAAAACCGCTAACTCAATGCCGTCGTTTTTCTGTTCATCAATTAAATCACGTCGGGCAGTAGGATTCTGGGTAGCATTAAGATAGGTCGCCACCCCAGCCCGCGAACTCAGAAAAACTAAAAACTTCCAAGCCTCCAGTGCGTTAGCCGAGGCTTTGGAAACGGTCGGTGCCCAGTAGTTGGCGTAATTAATGGGATTTTGAGCATTCAGTTGCGGCACTGAGGCAATACTAAAATTCAAGCGCGGTGCTTGTTGGCGCAAAGTTTTAATCTGATGGCTATAGTTAAACATCATGGCCACGGTCCCCTCACGAAAAGCATCAATTGAGTAGTGCTGGGCATCGTTCCAGGTATAAACTCGCTTAGCTGGATTAGAAAAATCGGTGTAGTAGGTCAAGGCAATTTCCGCTAAATCTTTACCATTAGTGTAGTTCGACAAACTAGCACGGTTACTCTGTCGATCAAAGATTGGTACACCGCTCTGCAATAATAACAACGAAAGGATGTCAGTAGAGCGATTGATGTTTTTGGCCGTACCGATGGCCGCCCCCGCTCGGTTAATGTTGTTGTTTTGATCAATCTGGGCGATTTGCGTTACGGCCTGATTAAACTCTTCCCAGGTACGCGGTGGAGTGGCAACACCGGCCGCGTTGAGAATGTCTTTGCTATAAAAGAGTGCCAGCGTATCAAGGTAGATTGGCAAAGCGTAAATTTGGCCATTGTTGGTCAGATCGCTTTCTGCCACGGCGGCAAATTGTTGTTGGAAATCAGCTAGACTAAACTGGGCATCTTTTTGTGGTAGGGGAACAATTTTCCTCAGATGCTTGGGTAGCCAAGTGTTGTGCATTAACCAGATATCTGGCCCCTGGCCAGAAGCAAAAGCATTAATCAAACTCGGTTCATAGTCATTGAAGCTAAACAGTTTGTAGGTAATCTGCACCTTGGGGTTGATGGCGTGGTAGGCGCTAACAGCCGCCTGAAAAGCATTTTGATCATCGAATACGCCCCAGAATTGTAGATTAACCGCCTGGCTGGTAGTACCGCTTCCTTTCATAATCACCACCAAACCAAGAATAATAACAAAAGCCAGTAGGGCGCCAGCAATAATGATTAGTTTTTTCTGTGACATGATTAGGACTTTTGAAAAACTAGACCAAAATGAAAGTCACCAGCGGCAAAGGCACGCACGGAGTTAAAACCACTGCTCTCGACTAGCGCTTTGATTGTATTAGGGTCAAGCCGCTCTGTGATGGGTGGCCCAAAACCACCTGCTCCGGATTGAGGTGCATCGGCCGCCTTTTTCCAATCAATGATTACTAGATCAGAACCAACTTTTAGTACTCGGCGGGCTTCTTTAATAATCTCCGCCTGTTTTTGCGACTGAAATAAAATATTAGCTAGCAAAACAAAATCTTGGGAAAAATCTCCTAGTCCGGTCGAGCCTAAGACCTCTAAATTGGCACGCTTAGTTTGCAAATTGCGTACACCAGCAGCAACGGCCTTAAGTCGAACCGATTCCAGCGCTGGTTCCATTACATCTACCGCAGTAACAACGCCACTCTCCCCCACTTGTTGTGCCATCAAGACGGTAAAATATCCGGCGCCCGCGCCAAAATCCGCCACCTTCATGCCGGGGCGTAAACCAAATTGACTGACGATCGCCAATGGATTAATAAACTCGCTATTCACTACTTAATTTTAGCACAAATGAATAATTCAGAGTAGAAAATAGTCAACTGAACGTCCCGCTGCCCGATGTTGTACTTGCCTTTGGCACGCAGGGACGGCTACACCGGCACTACTGAGGCCACACCGTCACCCACCGCCATCTTCATGACGCGTACACCTTGGGTAGCACGACCGAGTACGGAAACACTATCTAAGGTGGTGCGAATCACCTGACCCTTTTGTGAGATAGCGATAATTTCTTTATCTTCGGGGTTAACAATATGCGCGCTGACAATCTTGCCGGTCTTGGGAGTAAGCTTAGCGGTTTTAATACCCTTGCCACCACGGTTTTGCACCTTGTAGTAGCGCAGGTCACTACGCTTGCCATAACCGTTAGCCATCACTACCAAAACTTTCAAATCTTTTTCCGGCATATCAGTCGGAATTACTTCAGCGCCAATCAATTTGGCACCCTTGTCTAAGCGCATACCAATCACTCCACCCGCCGAGCGACCCATCGCGCGCACATCTTTTTCTTTAAAGCGAATGGAGTTACCATCGGCGGCCACCAACATGATTTCATCTTTACCGGTCGTTGCCGAGACCCATTTCAGCTGATCACCAGTTTGTAGTTTAATCGCAATCAAACCGTTGGCGCGCACGTTTTCAAATTCTGAAACGTCCACCTTTTTTACCACACCTAATTCAGTAGTCATAAACAAGAAACCGGTCTGCTTGCCTTTGGGTAACGGCACCACCGCAGTAACGGCCTCACTACCAGAAATATTTAAGAAGTTAGCTAAAGCCTTGCCTTTGGCCTGACGACTGGACTCCGGCACCTCATAACCCTTGGTACGGAAGGCCTTGCCAGAATTAGTAAAGAATAAAATTGTGTCATGGGTGTTGGCCATGAAGAACTGGCTGACAATGTCTTCGTCTTTAGTCGCCATGCCCACCAAACCTTTACCGCCCCGTTTCTGCGCCCGTATGGCATCCGGCGCCATGCGTTTGATGTAGCCACTATTAGTAACCATGAACAAGCTATCTTCTTCCGGCATTAACTCTTCTTCGCCGACTTCTTGTAGCGCACCCTTAATTACCTTGGTGCGACGTTCGTCGCCGTACTTTTCTTTTAATTCCACAAACTCCTTCTTCACTACGGCTAAAATCTTTTTGGAATGCTTTAATAAATCCTCGAGATAAGCAATCAGGGACAGCTTCTCCGCCAACTCGTCTTCAATCTTTTTACGCTCTAGACCGGCTAAAGCCCGCAACTTCATTTCTAAAATAGCCGTGGCTTGCAGTTCAGAAAAGCTAAACTTCTTCATTAAGTTACGCAACGCTTCCTCTTGTGAAGCCGAAGCACGAATTAATTTGATAATCGCATCAATGTGGTCGAGCGCTTTTTTCAGGCCCTCTAAAATGTGAGCGCGATCTTTCGCTTTACGTAGATCAAACTGACTACGCCGGGTTACTACCACCTGACGGTGCTCAATAAACTTTTCCAGCAACCCCTTGAGGCTCATGGTCTGGGGCTGAATACCGTCAACTAGCGCCACCATATTAAAATGGAAGGAACGTTGTAGCTCGGTATATTTAAATAGCTGGTTGAGCACCTTGCGTGGGAAAGCATCATTTTTCAACTCCACTACAATGCGCATCCCCTCACGATCAGACTCGTCGCGAATATCTCTAATGCCGTCAATTTTCTTCTCTTTTACTAAATCGGCCATCTTTACAATCAAATCTGCCTTGTTCACCTGATAAGGAATTTCTGAGACAACAATTTCGAAACCACGCTTAGCCTCGACGATATCGGCCTGCGCGCGCATAATCACCGGCCCCCGACCAGTCGCGTAGGCATTATTAATATCCTGTTGATTATAGATAATCCCGCCAGTCGGAAAATCTGGACCTTTAACGAATTGGCCAAGATCTTTGTTCTCCGCCTCAGGATTATCAATTAAATGGGTCAGTCCGTCGATTATCTCGCCTAAATTATGGGGTGGAATATTGGTAGCCATACCCACCGCAATACCCATAGTACCGTTGATTAACAAGTTAGGAATTACTGCCGGCAAGACTACTGGCTCCTGACGACTGGAATCGTAGTTATCGACAAAATCTACGGTGTCCTTGTCGATATCCAACAAAATATCGCTAGCAATTTTTGACAAACGCGCCTCGGTGTAACGTTCAGCCGCTGGGCTATCGCCGTCCACTGAACCAAAGTTTCCCTGCCCCTCTACTAATGGATAGCGCAAAGAAAAATCTTGGGCGAGACGAGCCATGGCATCGTAAATCGCTGTGTTGCCATGAGGATGATAATTACCCATTACGGTACCAGTAATACGAGCGGACTTCACAAATTTAGTACCCGGTCGTACTCCCATATCGTCCATGGCGAAAAGAATACGACGTTGCACCGGCTTTAAACCATCCCGCACATCCGGTAAAGCACGCGCCACAATTACGCTCATCGCGTAATTGATATAGGCCGAACGCATCTCCTCAACAATCTCGCGCGGTCTAATCTCCCCGGTAGACTTAGTTTTTTCCGGTTCTGTAGTCATACGGTCTAATTCTTAGCGCTCCGGGGAAAGTGGTAGAGTAAGGTAACTCCCTTCCCCTAGGCCACTATTATTAACTTGAAAATTATTATTCTCGATACTGGTAGACCCGCCACCAAACAACTCACCGATACTGGCACGCATTAAATTGAAAGTATCACGCAAGGCAGAAAAGGAAAAATTGGAAGTTTGCGCTGGTGGATTGGCATTAGTCACGTTAGTCGATAACACCGTCTGTTTAGGCACAATGGCAAAACCTTCACTGAACTGATTGACTACCTGGTCATCAGCATTTAAGAGCGCCACCACCCGCGCCTCAGTGGAACGGAACCAAACAAATATCACCAAGGAAAAACTGGTGGCGACACAAAGGTACATTAGTACGCGCCGCACTGACTCAGACTGGCTACGAATTTCCTGTAACAACTGATCAAACATTTTTAGATATTAAATACCACTAATTTCATCTCCTCCGCCGGTAAAGTTTTGTCACTCAATTTTAACTTATCGGTTGACTCCACTGGCAATCCTACTGTTTTGACAAATTTGTCCACCCCATCAATTGTCTTGGACAACTTCAGCCCAGGTAACTGATAGTGCATTGGAATGATAAATTTTGGTTCAATCTGGGCAACCACACTGGCCGCCGTTTTATGGTCAATCGTATACTGACCACCCACTGGGATCATTAAAACATCCACCTCGCCAATGGCATCGATCTGTTCTTCGCTTAACTGCTCTTGACCCAAGTCACCTAAATGACAAAGTGTTACCCCTTCGGCTTTAATAACATAGATGGTGTTTAAGCCACGTTCTGCGCCACCGCTGTTATCGTGAAAAGATTGAATCCCATGGATGTACACCCCTTTAGCTTCATACTCACCAGGACCGACGACAATCAAAGGGGTACCATCTACCTCGCCCACGCTATTATGATCGTGGTGCTGATGGGTAACCAGAATAATGTCATCCTTAACCCGCGGTGGTCGTAAACCAATTGCCTTATCAAAAGGATCAATCAAAAGGGTAAAATTTTTGCCCTCTAAACGAAAACAGCTATGGCCAAACCAGCTCAATGTCATGCTTAAATTGTAGCAAAATTACAAAAAGAATCAACGTCCCGCTACCGAAGTTGCGCCTGCCTTTGGCAAGCCGGGACAAGTCTCAAGCAATCCTGGCTTAACGCGAAGGCAATATCGGCACTGGGGCGCCTGGGCTTGCTAAAGCACCCTGAATTATGTAGGATGTAGTCCATGACTAATCAATTGGATAACAGTATTAATGTCGCCAACACCTCCGGAGCAGAGGTGGTTTCAATGAAAGAAATCTTAGCCCAGTATGAACCGCTCTTCCCTCGTTTAGGTGAAGTGCTTTCTGGTACCGTAATTAGCGCCACTCACAATAGTATTCTAGTTGACCTGGGCACTCTTGGCACCGGGATAATTTACCCTTCTGAGTTTTACGATAATCCCGGACTGCTAAAGACCCTTGCCCCAAGCGAAACTATTCCAGTTATCTTGCTCGACGTTGAAGATGAGAATGGCTACCGTGTCCTTTCTCTGAAGCGCGCTCAAATCACTAGTGCCTGGGAAAGTATTTATCAGAAAAAAGAGTCAGGCGAAATTATCGCGGTCACTATCATGAACATTAATAAGGGGGGTCTGATTGTAGAGTTGCATGGCATTCAAGGCTTTCTGCCATTATCCCAACTGGCTCCGGCGCATTACCCTAAAATCCAAGGGGGCGATACCACTCAGATTGTACAAACCCTACAAAAATTCCGTGGTCAGGTTTTTAACATCAAAATTATCGATTGCTCGGAAGAGGAGGGCAAATTAATCGTCTCCGAGCGCGCCACCCTCAATGATCAACTGAAAGCTGAGTTAAGCAAGTTTACGCTCGATCAAGTAGTAGAAGGAGAAATCACTGACATTACCGAATTCGGTGCTTTCATCCGCCTCACCGATGACCTAGAAGGCTTGATCCACATTTCGGAAATTGACTGGAAGTTGGTAGAAAATCCCCGCGACTACTTGAAGGTTGGCCAAAAAGTGACCGCCAAAATAATTAGTTTGGACAACGACCGAGTTTCGCTCTCGCTTAAAGCCCTGCAACCTGATCCCTGGGAAGGCATCGAAACAAAATTCACCGTTGGGCAAAGTATCAGTGGTGAGATTATAAAAATTACCAACTACGGCATCTTAATCCAGGTTAGTGAACAAATCATGGGCCTAGTACCGGCGGCCGAACTGAAAGAGCGCAAAGAGTGGTCCCCGGCCCTGGGCGAAGTAGTTAAGGCGGCCATTGTTAACATTGACTCCAAAGAACACAAAATGCTGCTCACTCTGGAAGGTTCGGCCGCTCCTGTCGTTAGTGCTTAGGACTACGAGAAATAACTGACGCCTTCTCCTATTTGCTTATGAAAACCATCTTAAGATATGTTCTAATTGTCTTTGTAATCCTTCTGGGATTGTCCGGCTTGGTAGCCGCCATCTCCTCCGGCAGTCACCCTGGCAACGAACTGTCACTCACTCAATTAGTAGAAAAAATAAATGCTGGCAAGGTTAGCGAAATCTCCGTCAGTGGCGATGATTTAAAGATAAAGTCAGAAGATAAAGATTTTACTGCCAAAAAAGAACCTGGCGTTGGCCTCGGCGAAACTTTATCCGATCTGGGAGCAGAAAAAGCTAATTTGGCTAAAGTTAACATCTCTATAAAAAATCTGGGTGGGGCCTGGCTGTTTTTCTCTAATGTTTTACCAATTGTCTTACCGATACTATTCCTGGGTTTTATCTTCTGGTTTATGTTCCGTCAGGCCAAGCAGGGCTCAATGCAGTTTATGAG
>MGKD01000022.1:14774-17818 GCA_001794605.1 Candidatus Yanofskybacteria bacterium RIFCSPHIGHO2_12_FULL_45_19b
CACGTGCCAAATTAGCCACCCCCAACGGTGGTAAGCGTATTACCTTTCACGACGTAGCCGGCCTAGAGGAATCTAAACAAGAAATTGAAGAGGTGGTGGAGTTTCTTAAAGATCCCAAAAAGTTCCATAAACTAGGGGCGCGCATTCCCCGTGGCATTTTGCTAATCGGCTCCCCGGGCACCGGCAAAACCCTCTTGGCCAAAGCGGTGGCTAACGAGGCTGGTGTCCCCTTCTATTCAGTATCCGGTTCAGAATTCGTAGAGATGTTCGTTGGTGTTGGGGCTAATCGTGTGCGCGACACTTTTGACCTGGCTAAGCGGACCTCACCTTCAATTATCTTTATCGATGAGATTGATGCGGTTGGTCGCCAACGCGGCGCTGGTCTAGGCGGTGGCCACGATGAGCGCGAACAAACCCTCAACCAAATCCTGGTGGAAATGGACGGCTTTGCCACTGATAACGCGGTAGTGGTTTTAGCCGCCACTAATCGTCCCGATATTCTCGACCCAGCGTTGTTGCGTCCTGGCCGTTTTGATCGCCGTATTATTCTAGACGACCCCTCGCTTAATGATCGCGAAAAGATTTTAGAAATTCACCTAGAAGATAAGCCCGTAGATAAAGATATTAATTTGCGCGTCGTAGCCGAACGCACGCCAGGCTTTTCTGGTGCCGATTTGGCCAACCTGATTAATGAGGGAGCCATTTTGGCGGCGCGCTTGAACCAGACCAAAATTACCCAGCACAATCTACTACAGTCAATTGAAAAAGTGATGCTCGGTCCGGAACGCCGTAGTCATGCCCTCTCCAAAAAAGAAAAAAAGATTACTGCCTACCATGAAGCTGGCCACGCGCTTTTAGCCGCTACCCTCCCCCACTCTGACCCGGTCCACAAAATCTCTATTATCGCCCGCGGACGCGCCGGTGGTTATACCTTAAAGCTCCCCAGCGAAGATCGTCACCTCCGCTCACGCTCCGAGTTTGAATCTGAATTAGCCGTACTGCTCGGTGGTTTCACCGCAGAACGCCTAATCTTTAAAGAGATGACCACGGGCGCTTCTAATGACCTCCGGGTAGCCTCTGATCTAGCGCGCAAAATGGTAACAGAATTTGGTATGTCTGATACGCTTGGACCAGTTACTTATGGCGAAAAAGAAGAATTGGTATTTCTCGGTAAAGAGATGACCACACATAAAAATTACTCAGAGAACACCGCTCTACTAATTGATAAGGAAATCAAAAAACTTATCACCAAAGCCATGCTTACTGCTAAGAAAGTCCTAACTGAAAAAATGGCCCAACTAACCAAGGTGGCCGAAAAGTTAATTGAAAAAGAAACCTTGGAACAGAAGGAGTTTTATGCTTTACTCAAGGCATAGGAATGTTGATAATATAATTGAACCATAGAGTACTCTGTGCTATAGTTGGTGCTATATGGTACGAGTATTAGATCGGCAAGAAGCAGTTCGTCTAAGAAAACTGGGCAAGAGTTTCACTTATATTAGAAAAAAACTTAACGTGGCCAAGGGAACGTTGTCTTATTGGATTAGTGGGATTAAATTAACAAAAGAACAGCTAAAAAATATCCAAAAAGAGGGCCGAGCGCTACAGGTGGAGCGATATATAAAAACCCGGAAGGAGCAACGTAAAAAAATATTTGACACTTTTTGCGAGATTGAAAGGGCTAATTTGCTACCACTAACCAAAAGGGATTTTCTTGTTGCTGGCCTCTTTCTATATCTAGGCGAGGGTAGTAAATCTACCTGGTGGGAAACTGGAATCTCTAATAGTAACCCAGCAATCATACGATTCGTTATTTTCTGGCTCACCAAAATATTAAAGGTGCCAAAAAACAAAATTAAAATATACTTACACCTTTACAAGAACATGGATATAAAAAAAGAGCTCGGGTTTTGGAGTGAGACCACAAAAATCCCATTAACACAGTTTAGAAAACCTTACGTAAAAAAGACCAGTTCTCTTGCCATAGACTACTTTACCTTTGGCCACGGTACCTGTAATGTATTAGTTAACGGTGGAGATATTAAAAACAAGATAATGGCTGGAATTAGAGTTATTTTAGAGGAGGCTAAAAGTCGGATTGATAACTCTACCCCATCCTCGCCACGATTCATTTAAATATAGTTGGGGCGTGTATTTTAACGGTTAGAATCGGTCTCTTATAAAGACCTGGCGATGGTTCGACTCCATCCACGCCCACCGAGAGTATAAGTATCAAGTCAGGGGGCGCTTAGCTCAGTGGTAGAGCGACTCGTTTACACCGAGTAGGCCGTTGGTTCAATCCCAACAGCGCCCACCAAAGCCATGAAGAAATACCAAAAAGAACTAGATACTTGGTTTAAGAAAAACCACTGGCAGTATTGGTCTCCCCTTTCTATGCTAGCTCGCCTTTACGAAGAGTGCGGCGAATTTGCCCGCCTGGTAAATCATCTTTATGGCGATAAGCCAAAACGAAGCGACGAAAAAGAGCAGGAACTAGAAGAAGAAATCGGCGATATAATTTATACATTAATCTGCTTCGCCAACTCCAATAATATTGACCTCGATAAGGCCATCCGAAAAAGTTTTAACAAGGTCATCACTCGGGATAAAAATAGGTACAGCAAAAAGAAATCCTAATGTCACTCGATATTGTTTACGAAGATGCCGACTGTCTGGTAATTAACAAGCCGACCGGCTTAACGGTACACAAAACTAGCCCGGATGACCCACAAATCACAGTGGTGGATTTGTTATTAGAAAAGTATCCGGAAATTGCTGGGATTGGTGACCACTCAATGGATTCGGCAAACTCACCACAAGTTAACACTGACCTAGTTAACTCCCTCCGTCCCGGGATTGTACATCGTCTTGATAAAGAGACCTCCGGCTTAATGATCATCGCCAAAAACCAGCCAGCCTTTGATTATTTAAAAGCACTTTTTAAAGAGCGTGAGATTAAAAAAACCTATCTCGCCCTAGTCTTTGGACAACTAAAAAATGAAAGCGGCACAATTGACCTTCCACTGGGCAAAATTGGCACCAAA
>MGKD01000023.1 GCA_001794605.1 Candidatus Yanofskybacteria bacterium RIFCSPHIGHO2_12_FULL_45_19b
ATAATGCAAGAGAAGAATTTATTAAAAGATATTAATACCGAAGAATATGCACTTGAGGGCTGAATTTAGGTAACTTATTGTGTTTTAATTATAACACTAAAAAGCACCATCTGTCAAGTATAACCTGAAAACCCTTGTTTTGTAAGGGTTTTCAGGTTAGTCGATTTTAAGCAGAGCCCTAGCCCCTCCCAAGGAGGCTCGAGTTGGCTATCGTCAAAAACTAAGCGAAGCCCCGTCATTATCCCATCCCTTGAGGTTAAACCTCAAGGGATGGGCATGGCTAAAAAGCCCAAGGGTTTTTAGGGGAAGTGTAGCCCTCGGCCTTTTGGTAGCTCCATTCAAAACCTGAGCGAGCCCCATTCCTCTGTCATTCGTCAAAGAGCTCTCTGTCTGTATAAAACCACGAGCCGATTGCAGTGGATCGGTGCTAAATAAATCAGAGATATAGAAAAGCCCCTTAACGGGGCTTTTCGGAAGAGGCTCGATTTTTTAGCTAGAGCCACTAAATCGCGCAGTGAGTTTTATTAGACAGTGCGAGAGAATGGCAGAGGGATGGGGCGAGGCGAGGCCTATTCTACTTCCGGTTCTATCACACTCGGCAACGATGCCCCATAGCCCGTACCAGCGGGGATGAGCCGACCGATGATCACATTCTCCTTGAGACCACGCAGGCGATCCTCTTTGCCTAAGACCGCGGCATCAATTAAGACCTTGGCAGTTTCTTGGAAGGAGGCGGCGGAGAGGAAGCTTTCGGTGGAAAGCGCCACCTTACTAATACCTAACAGAATTAACTCATAAGAGGCCTCAGTGCCACCGGCCTGACGGGTAATTTCGTTTTGCTCTAAGACTTGACGGCGCTCCACAATATCCCCTGGCAACAAAACGGTATCGCCTGGATCTAAGATGCGGGCACGCGAGGTCATCTGACGAACGATTAACTCCACGTGTTTGTTGTTAATACCTTCACCAGTGGAGAAGTAGACACTCTGTACCTCACGAATAATGTAACGCGCGACGATACCAATATCTTTCACGGTATGGTAGAGTTCTTTGAGATCAAGGTGACCTTCACTTAACTGCTGACCAACCGTTACTAAGTCCCCTTCTTTTACCCACAAGGCCTGACCAAAGGGTACTACAAAGGTGCGCTCTTCGCCGGCACTAGTGAGCATGGTAATAGTATATTGTCGCCCGCTCTCTTTAATTTCTTTGACACTACCATCCACATCAGACAGACTAGCCTGCATGGCCGGCACACGGGCTTCAAAAATTTCTTCGACCCGCGGCAAGCCCATGGTAATATCACCGCCACCGGCGACACCACCACTGTGGAAGGTACGCATCGTTAGCTGAGTACCTGGTTCACCGATCGCCTGCGCCGTAACAATACCGACGGCCTGACCAATTTCGACTAAACGATTCTTAGACAGGTCGAAACCATAACAACGCTGACAAACGCCTTCGCGTGACTTGCAAGTAATCAATGAGCGAATTTTAACTTGCGGAATACCAGCGGCATCAATCTGCGCCGCCATTGCTTTATCAATTAATCCGCCCTTTTTAACAATCAAATTACCAGCTTTATCTTTAATGTCTTCCAGAGTGGTGCGGCCTTTGACGCGTTTGCCCAAAGTTTCACCCAAATGCTTACCCTCTTCCAGAAACATCATATAACCAACAGTGTCTTTACAATCGGCCTCACGCACCACCACATCCTGAGCCACATCTACTAAACGACGGGTTAGGTAACCGGCTTGTGCGGTGTTCAAGGCAGTATCTACCAAACCTTTGCGTGCGCCGTGCGTAGATAAGAAGTATTCCAAAACGCTCAACCCTTCCTTGAACGAACCCTTGACTGGCAACTCAATAATTTCACCGCTCGGGTTAGTCATTAAACCGCGCATACCGACTAGCTGGTTAACCGTAGACCAAGTACCGCGCGCGCCGGACTCTACCAAGATATAGACGGCATCTTCCGGTTTAAAGTTCTCTTTAATTTTCTTTTCTAAGTTAGCCTTGGTGTCAGTCCAAATTTCAATCGCCTTAGTTTTGCGTTCGTGTTCGGTTAAAAGACCTTGTTCATACAAAGCGTGACTTTCCTCTACTGCTTTCTCGGCTGCGGCAATCATCTCTGGTTTCTCTACTACACTATGCATGTCGTCCATGGAGAAAGAGACACCGGATAAAGTAGCATGATGGAAACCAAAATCTTTAATCCGGTTGAGCAAGCGCACGGCTTCCACTTCACCGCGTTCGTCTAAAATTTCCGCCTCCAGTCCCTTGAGCGATCCCTTGGCCATGGTCTTGTTTAAGAAACGGAAATCTTCTGGTAGACCACTATTGAAAATCAGGCGACCAACTGTGGTTTCCAGCAAGCCAGACTTGTCTAGTTCTTTTTCATCAATCTTTTTAGCCGGTGGCACCTTAATTTTGGCACGTAGATCAACAAAACCATTTTCGTGAGCCATTAAGGCCTCGGGCATTGAGGAGAAGATTTTACCCTCGCCCTTTAACCCATCAATCATCTGGGTTAGGTAGAAGCAACCAAACACCATGTCTTTCGATGGGGCCGCGACTGGTTCACCCGTGGAAGGCTTCAAAATGGCATGACTAGCTAACATCAACTCACGCGCCTCAGTTTGCGCCTCTTCGGTTAAGGGTAAGTGGACGGCCATCTGGTCACCATCGAAGTCAGCGTTAAAAGCGGCAGTCGGCAAGGCTGGAATCTTAATGGCCTTACCTTCAATTAAAATGGGTTTAAAAGCCTGCACACCCAGGCGGTGCAAAGTCGGAGCACGGTTTAGCAGGACTAGTTTATTTTCGATTGACTCTTCCAGGGCCTTCCACACTTCTGGAGTTTGCTGATCAATTAAACGATTGGCGGAACGAATGTTGTGCGCCAGGTCAGCTTTAATTAAACGGTGTACCACGAATGGTTTAAACAACTCCAAAGCCAAGTGTTTTGGTAAACCACACTCATCAATATCTAAATCCGAACCGATCACAATCACGCTACGGCCGGAGTAATCCACCCGTTTACCGAGCAGGTTCTGACGGAAGCGGCCCGTCTTACCCTTCAACATGTCAGACAAAGACTTAAGCGCCCGTTTTTGGCCAGTCGAGGCCGAGATCATAGTCTGACCACGACGCATGGAGTTATCAATCAAGGCATCTACTGCTTCTTGCAACATGCGCTTCTCGTTCTTCATGATAACCTCTGGCGCGCGCAACTCGAGCAAGTGTTTCAAACGATTGTTACGATTAATCACGCGGCGGTATAAGTCATTTAAATCAGCCGTGGCAAAACGACCACCATCCAGCGGTACCATGGGGCGAAGCGCTGGCGGGATCACTGGCAAGATCTCCATGATCATCCACTCCGGACGAATGTTATTCTTGTGCATCCCACGCAACAATTTTAAGCGACGCAGCAATTTTTTACGCAGATTGGGGTTATCGGTAATTTTTAGATCGGACTCGCTACGGTCAGCTTCCGCTACTAAATCCATTTCCGCCAACAATTTGCGAATAGCCTCAGCACCAATTCCCGCCTCAAATACCTCACCATATTTCAACGACAAATCCCTGAACTCTAGTTCAGACAAGACTTGGTACTTGGTGATATTGCGCAGATTGCCGCGTTCACGATCTTTTTGCTCTTTGATCTTAATCGCTTCAGCTTCATCAGTGGCGTTTTTGATCTTAGAACGAAACTCGCCTTCAATTTTTTTCATCGCCTCGGCTTTCAACTCATCATTGACCCGCATCACGATATAGCTGGCAAAGTAAACGACTTTTTCGACATCAGCCAAAGAAGCCTCCAGGGCCATGGCTACCTTGGAAGGCACGCCACGTAAAAACCAAATATGCGCCACTGGACTAGCTAGTTTAATATGGCCCATGCGCTCACGTCGCACAATCGAGCGAGTGACCTCAACCCCACAACGATCACAAATAATTCCCTTATAGCGAATGCGCTTATATTTACCACAGTAACACTCCCAGTCTTTCATCGGACCAAAAATCGGCTCAGAAAAGAGGCCATCTTTTTCCGGCTTAGCGGTACGGTAGTTAATCGTCTCCGGCTTGGTTACCTCACCGTAAGACCACTCCAAGATTTCATCCGATGAAGCAATTTTAAGTTTGAGTGACGGATTCATAATTACAAATTTACGAATGGACTCTAATCTACGAATAAAGTCTCTTTCGGTATTAGTACATTTGGATTAATTAGTAAATTAGTGTGTTAGTGTTCAATTAATTCAACACTCAAGCCCAAGCCTTTAATTTCAGAAAGTAAAACTTTGAAAGATTCTGGTAAGTGTGGCGCCTTAATCTCTTCACCGTTAACAATCGATTCGTAGGTTTTAGCACGACCCAAAACATCGTCGGATTTAATAGTTAGCATTTCCTGTAAAGTATGCGCGGCGCCATAACCTTCTAGGGCCCACACTTCCATTTCTCCAAAACGCTGACCACCAAACTGGGCTTTACCGCCTAACGGCTGTTGAGTAATCAACGAGTACGGACCGACCGAGCGCATATGTAGCTTGTCTTCCACCATGTGACTTAGTTTCAGGAAGTAAATCATGCCAACAGTAGAAGGATGGCTAAATGGCAAGCCCGTTTTTCCATCATACAATTGCGCCTTACCATTCTCGGGTAGACCGGCCTTTTTCAGCTCATCGCGAATCGCCTGCTCAGTTGGACCAGCCATGGCTGGTACGGCCGCCTTGTAGCCCAAGATTTGTGCCGCCCAACCTAAGTGCGTCTCCAGCACCTGACCGATGTTCATACGCGAGATAATACCGAGCGGACTGAGCACGATATCGACTTGGCGACCATCGGCCAAGAAAGGCATTTCTTCGTCTGGCAAGATGGTGGAGATGACACCCTTGTTACCATGACGACCAGCTAGTTTGTCTCCCACCTGAATCTTGCGCAGTTGAGCAACAGAAACCTGGATAGTCTTAATGACGCCGGCCTGTAGCTTATCGCCCTGATCACGCGAGAATACCTTAATACCAACCACGCGACCCTGTTTACCATAATCCAAGCGCAGTGAGCTATCTTTTACATCGCGAGATTTTTCGCCAAAGATGGCGCGCAGTAAACGCTCTTCGGAAGTTAGATCGCTCTCGCCTTTGGGAGAAATCTTACCAACCAAAATATCCTGCGAACGCACCTCCGCACCGATACGCACCACCCCATCGGGATCAAGATCTTTTAGACGCTCCTCACCAACATTTGGAATATCGTAGGTAGTTAATTCTGGACCCAGCTTGGTCTCACGTACATCAACTGAGTATTCTTCGATATAAACCGAGGAGAGTACGTCCTGTTTGACCATTCGATCAGACAAAACAATCGCGTCTTCAAAATTTAAACCTTCAAAGGACAGGAAGGCCACCAATAGGTTGGTGCCTAACGCCAACTCACCACCATCGGTGGCCGGACCATCAGCAATAATCTGGTGCTTCTTTACTTTATCGCCTTTATTCACCAACGGTCGCTGACTAATACTGGTGAAAGCATTGGATTTAAGAAACTTAATTAATTGATAATCATGTTTCTTACCATCATCACCTTTGATACTAATATGCGCGGCATCAACGCTTTCTACCACCCCATCCGCTTCAGCCACTACTACCAAACCAGAGTCACGCGCGACGGTTTCTTCTAAACCAGTACCAACATAAGGCGCCTGCGGATTAACTAGCGGTTGGGCCTGGCGTTGCATATTCGAACCCATCAAAGCACGGTTGGCATCATCATGTTCCAAGAAAGGAATCAATGAGGTGGCTGCCGAAAAAGGCTGTTTCGGTGAAACATCAATAAAGTCTAACTCTTCCGGAGAAACCAAACCGGGCTCACCCTGAATACGCGCCGCTACTCGTTCATCTAAAATTTTACCGTCCGCTGAAATTTTCACACCAGCTGGCGCAACAATAAAACGTTCTTCTTCACTAGCGTCGAGATAAACAATTTCACTAGTGGTTTTTCCCTTAACCACTTTGCGATAAGGCGTGAGAATAAAACCTAATGGAGAAATCTTGGCATAAAGTGCCAAGTGGCCGACTAGACCAATATTTTGCCCCTCCGGAGTTTCAATCGGGCAGATCCGGCCATAGTGCGAAGGATGTACGTCACGCACGTCAAAACTGGCGCGCTCCTTGGTTAAACCGCCGGGACCAAGCGCAGACAAGAGTCGCTTGTGTTCTAACTCGGACAGGGGATTAAACTGGTCCATGAATTGAGAGAGTTGGCCAGAGGAAAAGAATTCTTTCAAGCGCGCCACAAATGGACGCGGGTTAATTAACTGCGAAGGTAGGACTGTATCGGTATCCAGCGTACTCATGCGGTCTTTGATAATACGCTCAGTCTGCGCAAAGGCGACACGCATCTTATCTTGTAGCAGCTCACCCAAAACCTTAACGCGACGATTACCAAGATGGTCAATATTATCAGGACGAGCAGAGGGGTTGTTATTTAAACGGATAATTTCGCGAACGGTATTAATTACATCCTCCGGTTTGAGGGTACGCTCAGTTTCGGTTAGCTCATAGTTAGTAGCAAAACGCTGGTTGAGACGATGACGGCCAACGCGCGACAAGTCATAGCGAGCGAAGTTGAAGAACATGTTATGAATCATTTGGCGAGAGTTTTCCGCGGTGGCCAAATCACCCGGACGAATACGACGATAGACCTCGGCCAAGCCCTCACTCTCGGAAGCGGCTGGATCCTGAGCCATGGTGGCCATGACAAATTTCATCTGATCGTCGGTATCAACATCTGACAAAACTTTTTTCAGTTGCTCGTCAGTACCAATGCCGAAGGCGCGCAATAGCGTGGTGACCGGCAGTTTGCGCTTACGATCAATGCGCGCACTAATGGTGCCATTTGACTCGGTTTCAAACTCTAACCAAGCACCGCGGGAAGGAATCAACTTGGCACCAAAAAGATTTTTCGCACCGGCCAGGCGCGAATAACTGAAGAAAATACCTGGACTGCGAATCAGCTGTGAGATAACTACCCGCTCCACGCCATTGATAATAAAAGTCCCGCGTGGGGTCATAAGCGGGAAATCTCCCAAATACAATTCTTGGTTAGTGACCTGACCAGTGCGCTTATTGCGCAGTTCTATTTTGATGCGTAAAGGCGCCTCGTAGGTAACATTTTTTTCACGCGCAGTGCGCTCGTCAAATTTCGACTTTTCTAGGGTATAGTCCTGAAAGTAGAGTTCATATTCCTTCTCGGTCCAATCTCGAACCGGAGAAATCTCTTTTAGCAACTCCTTCAGACCGTGTTCTAAAAACCACTGATAGGAGTCGAGCTGGACCTGAGCTAAGCTGGGACCAGTAAAACTATCCGGTGCGTATTTGGAGAAAAGTTTACGATTAGCCATAGGCGAAGGGTGGGCTACCATTTAACTAAATTTTTGGCGGCAAAAAGACAAAACGGGCAACAACGGTCCGGTAAAATTTGTCCCTGATTAATTTTGTTCAGCCATCAGCAAGTTAATCAAAAAAAACTTGGCTTTAGTTGATCACCTAAATACTTAAGTCTTAGCCTTACTTTAGGGCTTAAATCATCAACTATTTCAATCCGCTCAACACCGCCTGGGCAATTTGGTAGCTTAAACTACACCGCGAAACCCTACCCATGATTTGGTAGGTTTTAAAAGAGATTAAACTCATTGTATTCTTTAATAAAAGCTTGTCAAGGGTTAATAACAGTAGCTGGTCCAGATCCCGGTTAAAGCTGAAGGCTTCACTGGCGATTAATTTTCGTTCGCTCAAGATAGACAGTTCACCTCTAGACTGATCAATAAATTTTAATTTTAGCTTAAAATTCTTATTTTCTGACATATGGTATCATTGCGTACGCCGATAGATACTCTGCACCAGCCCTAACCCGATAGCGGTAGACAAAAGGAAACTACCGCCATAACTGATAAAAGGAAAGGGTATGCCGGTAATCGGCAAAACCCCGAGATTCATGCCGGCGTTAATTAATACGTGGCTAAAAACAAAAATCATCAAACCGATGGTAAACAGTTTAGCAAAATTATTACCGGCGGAAAAACCAATCTTCCCTACTCGCCAGAGTAGATAGAATACTAACCCAAGTAATGTGCTACTGCCAATCCAGCCAAATTGCTCCGCTAGGGCGGCAAAAGCAAAATCTGTGTGTGCTTCCGGCAAAAATCCAAAACGGGCCTGACCACCCTGCCCCCAGCCAGTCCCTCGCCAGCCGCCAGAACCAATTGCTATACGAGACTGGATAATACTATAACCCTCCCCTTTTGGATCAAGATAAGGATTAATAAAAGAGACTATTCTGCCTTTTTGGTAAGGTGCCAAAAAATAAAACCAGGCCACTACCACTAACAGCATACCAATGGCAATAACCACTAATAGGTGGCGCCGTTTAATGCCAGCCGCTAAGAGCATCCCCAACCAAATTATAATCGCCACCGCCGCTGAGCCAAGATCTGGTTGTAATAAAATTAGTCCGGCTGGTAGAGCGACATAAATTCCTGAAACAATGATATGGTAGATGCGATAAATTTCAACATGTTTTTGTGAAAAATATTTGGCCAACAAAATCACTATCGCCAGCTTAGCTAGTTCCGATGGCTCGAGACGTAAAGCCCCCAAACTAATCCAGGCACGGATTCCTCTGATTGAACCAGAAATTAACGAGGTAGAAATTAATAACAACGTGATGCCATAGAAAATTACTACCGGCGTAGAATAATTTTTAAAGATTCGGTAATCAAATAAGGCAAACAAAATCATCACCACCAAACCGATGCCGATAAAAATTAACTGCTTATGCCAGAAAGTGGTCTGCACCTCTCCTCCGGCCATTGCCAAAATGCCAAACAAATTTAATCCTAACCAAGTTAGGGCTAACGGCCAGTCGAATGAGTGCCGTAAACGGCTCCAGCCACTACGGGTAAAATTGCTGAAATTTTTCTGGTTGACCGTAACGCCGGATGAAATTTGCATCTTGGAAAATATTAGTACCGACCTCAATATCTACTCGCTCAGGGGTGCCGCTAACTGGCGGGGTCTGCCAAAAAACTAGAAAACCATTGTCTTGCTTGGGTGAAGAAGTACGCACCCCAGTCTGATTAGCCGCCACCGGTACCCCATTCTCGAACAACACCACTACCAAGTCAACCTGCTCCAATGCCAAATCGCTATCGTTGCGCATAGTACCGGACAGTTCAGCTGCCCGGCCCGGTTGAGTACTTAGGTGATAATCGTAATTTTTTACCACCAAACGTAAGTTCTGGCTAAAGTCATTACTAGCCAACTGCCAATCAGCGGAAAGAATTTTCACCTCGGCTCGGGTAGCAATTGTTTTGATTGTCGGCAGAGCGAAATAGACGTATTTAGTCTGCCCAGGCAGAATGTAAAAATCCCCAGATTGAGCGGAAACAACCACGCCGGTTTGGTCGTAAAGATTTAACTGATAAACTGTACTGCCGGAACCAAAATTAGGATTGCTATTGGTTACCCGAAACAACACATCATAGCTCACCCCCGCCGCGGTACTGCCAGCATTGATTAGCCAGGTATCTTTAATTTTCAGCGGGGCTAGACTGGGAGTGCAAAGTTTGGCACAGATTCCACCACAATCTACACCGGCTTCATTTTGATTTTGAATGTTGTCGAAACAAGTGACTATCGGAGTAGATAGTAGACGCAAACCTAAGAATAACAAAACAATAATTGCTAGAAAGACTAGACCAATGAGTGACTGTTTAACCGGCCGTTGCATTGGTCTAATTATAAAACAAAGCGTAGCCACATTAAAGCATCAACCCCGCTGAGGGCGGGGTTGATGCGGAAAGTAAAATTAAAGCCTGAGTTCTGGCGACTACCTACTTTTGCGGATGTACCGCTATCATCGGCCTTGGCGCCTTTCACTACTGAGTTCGGAATGGGATCAGGTGGGACAACGCCGGTATTATCACCAGAACTCAGACTTTAATTTATTAATGTTATCCAAATATATCACAACGATAGCAAAGTTTTAATTGCCTTGCTGCGCGATTTAATCTTGTAAGGAATAGGATCGATTAGTAACTCTCGGCTGAACACCTTACGGTGCTTACACCTGAGTCCTATCAACGTGATAATCTCTCACGGATCTACGATACCTAATCTTGGGGCCCGTTTCGCGCTTATATGCTTTCAGCGCTTATCGGCACTAAACATAGCTACCCAGCAGTGCTCTTGGCAGAACAACTGGTACACCAGAGGTTTATTCATCTCGGTCCTCTCGTCACATATTCTTATATCACTATAAGTGTAGACTATATCTTTCTCCTCCCGCCTTGGCGGGATAGGAGATCGGCATATTATAACTAGTCTTTGACATTATCGCCTCACTAGCCATCTCTCCCTTGGATAAATCCTTAGGATCAGTCGTTACGGGGTCAAACCTAAAATTGTTTCAAGTTCTGATTTAGACTTCTTGTTCTTGGTCGCATAGTTTTCTGATTGAATGGTCAAGATGTAATTAATGATTCTTTCAAGCCTAGCTCTGTTTAATTCTGAAATTTTATTTTCCACCAGCAGTGCCGTAGCCTTGCTAAGCGCTAGCGCCTGATGTTTTTTGAATTTTACATAAGGCATAATATTTTTCAGAATTTCGTTCACCGGCTTAAACCCATTAATTCGCAATTCGGTCATACCGTCATTGCGTCTTGCTATATAACCAATGCCAAGCTTTTTTCTAATCCAAAATAGTGGTGTTTCATGGCGACTATCTTGATAAAAACAGATAGTGCTCATAAACCGCCAGCCTAGCCTACTATCACCACGCTTCTTGATTTGCAACATTAAACTACCGTCTCCATCAAGAAAGCCTGCAATATAAGCTAGATCAATTTTAGATTGACTTCCCACGGTATTGTCTTAATAATTTCTGGTCCTCAAGTAATTGTACCACAGCTATCGGACCGATAGTAATTGTGGTTATCAACGGATACAGATTTATTAAGATTCCACCGTTATTAGCCGAATTGTCATCACAGATTACTCCGTGAAGTAGCAATTATTTTACTAGAGACAACCCCCCTCAAGTATCAACGCCCGCACCAGATAAGGACCAACCTGTCTTGCGCAAAATATATTTCTTGGAAATTATTTCGGACTATACCTTATTCCATTTTTAGATGGAATCCAACGTCTTATCCCGCTTAGCGGGATCCGTCAGTTTAAAACTGACAAGTCTCTACGGGGTTAGTGTACGAAACTTTCTTTTCTTTGAGTAATTAAGTTCTCGAAATGAATCAACCAACTTAAGCATCGCCGCAAAATCTTCTTCTTTTTCGATTTTGTTTTTTTGCTCAAGAATTTGTTTCATGAGAGCAATCTGTTTTCTTTTCAAAATAACAAATGGCTCAACCATTGATATAAATTCCAGGATGCTATCAATTTTATTAATAGTATATTCTAGAATTCCATCTTTTCGAGTTCTGATGTAGCCCAAATTAATAAGTGAACAAATTTCTTCAAATTTAGAACGATCTTTAGCTGACTGAAATAGAATAATAGATGGTGCAACCTGAAACCCGTAGCGATAACCATCATTTGGCTTCGCACGTACATACACGCTACCATCTCCATCTAAAAATCCAGCTAAATAGGCTCTTTTAATTGCAGAAAGTTTATTCTTCATACACAACTTCCCTCGGTATTATCCTAACATATGACAGGTTAAGTTCAATGTTAGATATCCACCGATATGAGTTGGTTTTTCAATCTCGATTACTCGGGAAAGCCGCCGCTATTGTGTTATTTATCGGGTTCAGACGGTTCTATCCATGATTCATGATACCTACTTCATGATTCACATTCAGAACGGTCTGAACCCAGCTCGCGTACCCTTTTAATTGGCGAACAGCCAAACCCTTGGGGCCTTCTTCAGTCCCAGGATAGGGCGAGCCGACATCGAGGTGCCGAACTGTGCCGTCGCTATGGACGCTCGGGCACAACCAGCCTGTTATCCCCGGGGTAGCTTTTATTCGTTGAGCTTCCGCGTTCCTACGAACCACGGTCGGATCACTAAGTCCTGCTTTCGCATCTGCGCGACATGTCCGTCTTGCAGTTAAGCCAGCTTGTGCCTTTGCGCTATCGCTCTGATGTCCATCCAGAGCTAGCTGACCTTAATGAACGCCTCCGTTACTTTTTGGGAGGCTGCAGCCCCAGCAAAACTGCCCACCAGCCACTGTCCCAACCCAGCCCTCTAGGTGTGCGACGTTTTGCGGGAAAAAATTTCGAATAAAACAAACTATCCACCGAACGAAACTTTATCTTCCCGCGTTTAGTCATGCAACTAAAGGGCGGGGCCGGTTAGAATTACAAATTTTACAGATGAGTGTTTCATTGGCGTCTCCACCACAACCGAAATCATGGCTTCAAAGACTACTCACTACGCTACGCAGTAAAACTCGTAACCCAATAACAAGCTACAGTGAAGCTCCCGGGGTCTTTCCGTCTTGGTGCGGGTAGTCGGCATCTTTACCGACATTGCATTTTCACCAGGCTATTGGCTGAGACAGTCCCCCAGTCGTTACGCTATTCATGCGCGTGGGAACTTACCCCACAAGGTATTTCGCTTGACATGTTACAACAACGTGTTGTGGTATTCTTACCCTCTATGTCGCCATAGAGACCGGACTATATCTTCTCGCTTCGGTTTATCATTCCGAATGAGTTCGACGTATAGTCTCTGAGGATTCTAAGACTTTATACTTTCTTCGATTCATCGTCTGAAGCAAAGATCGTACCTCATTCAATCCCTTCTCTGAACGATGTTTTCCCAAAATCATCATTTTGATAATTCTTCGAAAAACCAGAAAATCTTTTTGCTTATAGGTTTTCAGTTTATTTTTCTCAAAGAACGGAATAATTTTCAGATTAAGATCATCGATAGCTCTGACGCAATATTTTAACATTTGTTCATGATGATTATCTCGACGAGTATTGAGATTTATGTAGCCACATTTGAAGAATTTCTCAATTCTTTTTAATGCGCCACGACTCCTTTCGCCTTGACTCACCACGAACTCTGGAAATACCTGCCAGCTTTCTCTTGTGGTTACTGTGCGATTACGAATTATACTTACAGTAAAGCACCCTTCACCATCGACAAAACCACTGATCCAACCTTCTAGTCTTAGTCTTTCCTGCTGATTGTCTGCACGAGAAGTATTTTCACTCATGGTATCATTATACCATGAGTAACCCTCGATTCTCAGAGTTTCCAGCATATAGTCGAATTTTATAAAAGCAGTTAATTACCTACTTTTAGACAGTTCATCCTTTTTATTAGTCTCGATGGATTCGATTAACTCACCATCGGACAGCCTCATGGTCGCCCATGAGATCGGACCATATCTTTCCGCCAACATCTTACGAAGTTTTGGCGGATCTGACGTATGGCCTCTGAGGACTCTCTGGTTTCCCAGGTTGCCTGCTGATTGTCCGTTGGTCGTCCGAAGCTCATCAGAGCGAAGGGGACCGCACCGAGCACATTTTCACCACTTCTGGTAGTGTCGGATTCAATCGGAGTTTCCAGCAAATAGTCAGATTTTATAACTACAACTGTCATGTTTATAGTTACTGCCGTCGTTCACTGGCGCTTCAGGCCTCCGCAGTTCATCCGAAGACAAACCACTTCAACCATTAACGTTCCAGCACTGGACAAGCGTCACCCTGTATACATCAGCTTTCGCTTTAGCACAGAGTTGTGTTTTTGATAAACAGTCGCCAGGGGTCGTTAGCTGCGGCCGTCCCAATGCCGACGTTGCCTTCGTGTTGAACTCCGCGCGTTGAGCATGTCCCATTCGGGACTTTGCCAAAGGCGCGGCATGTCAAAGACAAATGCAATGTCGGCACAGGGACGGCAGGCCTTATCCCGAAGTTACGGCCACTTTTTTGCCGAGTTCCTTAGCCAATAATCACCTGTTCGCCTTAGTACTATCATACTAGTCTACCTGTGTCGGTTTTAGTACGTTTTCGCTTAGACGCTGTAGAAGCTTTTCTAGGAAGACTCTTCAGTTGAATACCCCCATCCGAAGACAGAAGTTTAGTCGCCAATGAGTAGTGCCATTGAAGGCAGCGACCGGATTTGCCTGATCGCTATTCTAGCTGGTAGCTACATAAATCCAATAATATGCTCAACTTTATTTTCTCCGTCACTCCATGATAAATCTAAACGAAGGGCCGGAATATTAACCGGCTGTCCATCGGCTTCCCCAGCTCGTAAGCTGGGTTATCCTTAGGCGCGCCTAACCCTCCACTGATTGCCATCGCGGAGGAAACCTTAGACTTTCGGCGGCAGCGGTTTTCACGCTGCTTGCGGTTACTCATGCCTGCATTCTCCCTTCCTAACGCTCCATCCCAAGCCTCACGGCGGAACTTCGCTGCGTTAGAAATGCTCCCCTACCACGCGCCCCAGTGCCGAAATTGTCTTCTTGCCGGCCTTTGACCTGACTCCTCCCGCTGCCGAAATTGTAAAATCGGCAAGGGGGACGGGCTCAACGCTCGGCAAAACACAACTTCGGTACTGGGACGCATTCACGATTTCGGTGGTTAACTTAGCCCCGGTAAATTTTCGGCGCATTCGGCCTTCCTCATCCGAAGACGAGGATTGAACAGTGAGCTGTTACGCACTCTTTAAAGGATGGCTGCTTCTAAGCCAACCTCCTGTCTGTCTAAGGCAGAATACTTCCTTTAACACTTAGCTAACACTTAGGGACCTTAATCTGTGATCTGGGCTCTTTCCCTCACGACGATGAAGCTTTGCCCCCACCGTCTCACTACCATCCTTATCATCGAGGTATTCGGAGTTTATTTGGTAGGTCTACCGTAAAACGGCAAGACGAACCAATTAGTGCTCTACCCCCTCGACTAACAGATGGCGCTGCCCCTAAAGGCATTTCGGGGAGAACCAGCTATTACCAAGCTCGATAAGCTTTTCACTTCGAACCACAGTTCATCCGATGATATTGCGCTATCAAACAGTTCGGACCTCCAGTCGCCTTTCGGCGACCTTCATCCTGACCATGGTTAGCTCGCTTGGCTTCGGGTCTTATACCAGATACTCACCGTCCCAGTGCCGAACGCCCCGCTCCCGAAATTGCCCTTATCTTTTGATAGCAAGTCCCCACTAGTCTTTGGGACCTTGGGACTTAATGTCAAAAGACCGGTTCAATCTCGGCATTGGGACGCTCGGTACTGGGACGATATGCGCGCTATTAACACTCGGTTTCCCTACGCCTGCGTCCTGACGGACTTAGGCTTGCAACTGGTATAAACTCGCAGGCTCATTCTTCAATAGGCACACCGTCACGTCCCAACTCCGACATTGCCTTCGTGTTGAACTCCGCGCGTTGAGCATGTCCCGTTTGGGACTTTGCCAAAGGCGCGGTATGTCAAAGACAAGTGCAATGTCGGTATTGGGACGCTCCGGCTCTTTGTAGGCATATGGTTTCAGTTACTATTTCACTCCCCTAACCGGGGTGCTTTTCACCTTTCCCTCGCGGTACTAGTTCACTATCGATCACTAAAAGTATTTAGCCTTGGACCGTAGTAGGCCCGGATTCGCCACGGATAATCTCCTCCATGGGTACTTAGGTAACAATACAAGAGTTCACTGACTTTCGCCTACGGGACTATTACCCGCTGTGGTCTGCCTTTCCAGGCGTGTTCGGCTAGCTAGTGAATTTGTAACTCTTCCGTCCCAACTCCGACATTGCCTTCGTGTTGAACTCCGCGCGTTGAGCATGTCCCGTTTGGGACTTTGCCAAAGGCGCGGTATGTCAAAGACAAGTGCAATGTCGGTATTGGGACGATGTACTATCCCTGCAACCCCCCTCGACTCGGCGCTAAGCGCCTCGCTCGGGGCAAGCCAACTTTTTTAGATATTGGCTCGCCCTGAGTGAGACACGCAGTGTCGAATCGAAGGGTTTAGGCTATTCCGCTTTCGCTCGCCGCTACTGACGGAATCTATGCTATTTATTTTCCTCTGGGTACTGAGATGTTTCACTTCCCCAGGTACGCCACCGTCCCAGTGCCGAAATTGTCTTCTTGCCGGCCTTTGGCCTGGCTCCTCCCACTGCCGAAATTGTAAAATCGGCAAAGGGGACAGGCTCAACGCTCGGCAAAACACAAACTCGGCACTGGAACGGTCAATTTGGTTTTCACCAAATTGGGTTTCCCCATTCGGACACCTCCGGATCAAAGCCCGCTAGACGGCTCCCCGAAGTTTATCGCAGTCACGCCACGTCCTTCATCGCCTTTTAGTGTCAAGGCATCCTCCATACGCCCTTCATTCCTTACAAGATTAAATGGCTCAGCCGCATGCTAAGCATCTAATCACTAACAAGATCTTACTTAATGCAATTTTTTACCCGCTATCCTTGTTGATACTTGGATAACATTTAACCAGTTTTCAAATTGCAGTCGGCTTAGCTACCAGTGGCTGGCTCCGGAAGAACCAATCACCGCTAGCCAAATTTCTGAAAAAAGCACTGAAAAAACCGCTTCCTCAGCGGCTCCAAAATTACAGAGAAAACAAGGAGGGTTTAGCCGCTTTGGATGTTATTGGATTGATGGGTTGTTTGCATAGATAACTGTGTTTATGATTCTAGCAGATTGCCTAGGGCTGTCAACGGTTTGGCCAGGTGCCCTGTGGGTAGACTGGGGATAACAAAACTGGGTCCCGCCGCGGCGGGACCCAGTTTTGTTATCTGACTTACTTTGCAAAGCAAATCCACTAGTCACGGGCACGCTTTTTGATGCTCGAGATGAGGTCATCCGCATGCTTCTGACCACCCAGACCAAAGGATAAACCTAAGGCGATGGAAAGAGCCGCTACGATGCCAATGATTACCACACGGAAGATGTCCTCGGCAATTCCTAACTGCGAAAGGGCCACCATCAACGAGAAAACCACTACTACCCAACGAGTCAATGTCCCCAAGAAACCTCCGGAGGCCAACTTGGCCGCACGCATTGAAGCCACCACTAAACCTTCCAGGAAACGTGCTACCAAAATACCAATCAATAGTATAAAGGCCGCCACGATTACATTCGGGATGTAGAGCACCACAGTACGCAAAAACTCACTGATCTCGGTTAAGCCTAGGATACTAACCGCCGACATTAAGAAGACCACAACAAAGAACCACTTCACTAGCTCACCGAAAAAGTGCGCGCTATCTAAATCAAAGCCAGTTCTTTCCCAGACCGTCTTAAAGCCGACTCGTTCCAAAGCTTCGTCTAAACGTAAAACGCGAATAATGTAGTAGGCCAACTTCGCCGCTAACACCGCAATTAACCAGCCCACTAAAAAGACCACAAGGGCGGCAATTAACTTCGGCAGAAAGGCGATCACGGCATACCACAATCCGGTTAAAGAATTGTATACTACGTCAGACGCCAACACCTGATTGTAACTATTCATAAATCACCTTCCTTTCCCTCCGTCCAACACTTTCTTGCAAAAGTGCGAGACATATTTAATTAAACCAATAACTAATTTTAACACTTAACCGCACGCGCAAGTATTTTTTTGTGGATAAACCGTCCTGGTGCCGAAGTTGCACTTGCCTTTGGCACGCCGGGACAAGTTCCAGAAGGGATGGATTTCAACAAAAGGAAAAATATCAGGCACTGGGACGCTCAACGTCGGCAGGAGTAGATTCAACATGCGGTTCAACTTCGGCACTGGGGCGCTCGGCAACGGGAAGATGAATGACCTTATCTACTCGATCGAGCATCAGATCCAAGCGCTTCTCCGAATCATCAAATGAACCCTTGGCATCTGACAAGTGTTTACCCAAACGCGCAAAGCCTTCGCCCAGTTTTTGTCCATCAATACTAACCCGCTCCAACTTCTTCAAAATTTCCTGCGTGCGTTGTGAAACCTCCATATCTTTAAACCAGTGCATAATCGCCGATAATGTTAAGAATAGAGTATTAGGCGAAACGATGAAAACTTTCTTGCCACGAGCATAACTCGCCAAATCTAAATCTTTGTAATCCTTAGCCGTCGAGATTATTTCGTAATAAATCGCTTCCGCCGGGATAAACATCAAGGCTAAATTAACCGTACCTTCGGCCGGCAAAATATATTTACTAGCGATATCGTCAATCTCCCGTTTTACGTCGGTGGCAAAAGCTTTACGATAAGCATCCCGCTTAATTTCATCCTGCTCCCCCATTAAACGCTCAAAATTTTCGAGGGGAAACTTGGAGTCAATTGGCAGTAGAAAATTATTTGGCAAGCGCAATACCGCATCCACAGCCTCACCGCTTTTAAAATAATGTTGTAAGGTGTAACGCTCTTTCGGAAAATACTGACTGAGCGAAGCATCTAAAGAGGTCTCGCCCCAACGCCCGCGTAATTTTGGCGCTTTAAAAATCTCTTGGAAGCTGGCGACACTGCTGACCTTCTGTTGCACCTGGGAAATATTTTCCCGTAAGCTGGTTAGCCCAGCGGTAAAACTTTCCACCTGCTTGTGCACATTTTCGCTTGCCTGACGCGTACTTTCACGGCTCTCTTTTAGCTGTTCTGAAACCAGGCCAATAGTTTCACGTAAGGCGCGGTTAGTTTCGCCAGAAATCGTATCCAGCCGTTGGTTTAGTGACGCTAAACTGGCAACTACCGGATCAGCGGTTTGGTCTTTTTTTTTACTCTTGGCGCGGTATTGAATAGTGATAATTACCAGTGCAATTACCACTACCGCCCCCAATAGAATCTGGTAAAACATGTCTGGATTATAACACCTTGAAAAAGTTTGGCTAGACAAGAATTAGCGGCGCCGAGAGTGGCGCCGCTAATAACGAGACCCGAAGAACCCGTCGTCCAAAAAAAACATTTTTCGAAATCATCGTGGTCTCCTTCCGATCTATAAAACTCTAGTATTCTTTCTATCTAATGAACAGATATTCACGTTTGTGGCCCCAGCTGGATTTGAACCAGCGGCCTCTTCCTTCGGAGGGAAGCGCTCTATCCGTTGAGCTACGAGACCGTCAGGCGAGTCGGGCGGGTATCCACTGAGCTATGGGGTCGCTACAATTGTTTTTTAGACAGCCTGAAAACAAAGTGCCATATGGTCAAAAAAATCACAATACCAGCCAGTAGGGCCAGCTCGGCATAATGCAAGTACCCCTTAACCAAAACAAAACCGGCACCCGAGGCATAGCCTAGTCCACCAACTACTATTATCCAAATCAAATCAGCCAAAAGATTGACCTCAAAGAATCGCCTCAAATTAATTTTTAATACCCCGGCCCGCGCTAAAATCGCGTGATGGATTCCATAGGTAAACTTGGAAACAATAAAGGTGTGGATCGGACGATTGGTAATATGCTCGTCAAAAGACTTGGTTAGACGCAATAACCACCTGGTAAAAAAATTATTGTGCTGTTTAATAGTGTAGCCCAGCCAGTACCAAGCACCATCACCAACCAGTCTGCCCACAAGCACAACCAGAAAAACCTGCCCCGGATCAAAAAAACCTAGACTGACGAGGAAACCAACTGAAAATAGGGTGATATCACCCTCCACTCCTGAAAGCAAAAAAATCAATAGACAGCCCAGCCAAGGCCAGATTAACAGTGAATCTAAAATAAACGATTGCATATTGGTGGACCGGCGGGGATTTGAACCCCGGACCCCTCGGATGCAAACCGAGTGCTCTGGCCGCTGAGCTACCGGCCCGCCTACATTAAAATTACGGCGTGGCAAAGCTCGACAAAAATAAAGCGTCTTAACGCTTTATTTTTTTACCATATTTTTAGACAATTGGGAAAGCTAAAGCTGAGAATAAAGATAACCTCTTTACTGCCGACATTGCTACTGCCGAGCTTGCGCACTAAGTAAGGCGTATCACCGGAAGACTGGGATAGAAGGTGCGGGGAATAAAGTAATCAATCATAATGCCGATATTGCAAGCCGTAGTTGATCCAACCTCGGTAGTCTGATAACCAAAAGACTGTGACGAGGGGATAGATTTCAACCAAAGGGACAATGTCGGCACTGGGACGCTAAAACTCCCTGCGTTCAGGTGAGTGCTTGATAATTTGATAGGCATCCTCAGCGCTATTTACCACGCGATAGATCTGCATATCCTCCGAATCAATTGCCCGCTTGTTTTCATAAACCTCCTGCTTAATCCAATTTAATAATGGACGCCAGTATGTCTCGCCCACTAAAATAATCGGCGTAGCTGGAATTTTTTTACACTGTACCAGAGTGATCAACTCAAACACCTCGTCGAGCGTGCCAAAGCCACCCGGGAAATAAACATAGGCCTGCGCATAATAAGACAGCATCACCTTGCGCACAAAAAAATAGTGGAAAGAAATAGCCTTGTCAACAAAACGATTGATACGTTGCTCGAATGGCAATTTAATATTCAGTCCGATTGAATCACCCACCTTGTCTTTATTAGGGTCAGCGGTTTCAATTCGTGCCTCCACCGCACCACGATTGCCTGCCTCCATAATACCAGGACCACCACCCGTGATAACCGAGTAACCATCTTTGGCCAATAGGTAGCCCAGGCGACGAGATTCTTCGTACCACTCATCACCACTAACACAACGCGCCGAACCAAAAAAAGTTACGGTACGTTTAAGATCAGCCATAAACTGCCAACCATCAATGAACTCCGCCATGATACGAAAAATCCGCCAATGAAAAGATTGGCGCCAATCCTCAACTGGAGTTTTTTTCTCTGCTACCGGGAGCTTTGAGGCCGGTAGATTATACGACTCCTTGTGCATTAAATAATTTTACCACTTTTTTAAAAAGTAGCGAAGAGAAAAAACTATCTGGTGGGTGTGGGAGGGATCGAACCTCCGACCTCGTCATTATCAGTGACGCGTTCTACCACTGAACTACACACCCGCTTATAACTACTGTCTACTTTTAAAAACTAAGAAGGAAAATTACTTTCCTACAAAGAAGCTCGCCCGCCGAAGCTTTAGCGTAGGCGCGAACTACACACCCGGGCACTATACCAAAAAGTCGTCTCACTCTTTACAAATTAAGGCAATTTTGATACAATATCGGAAATCAGCGGATCGTCCTAACGCTCCGCAACCAATCAATACTAAAGGAGAAATGGATAAAAATCAACTATTAAAAGACCTGAATAAACGCGCTAGTGCCAAGTTCAAGGGCGAAAGGCTGCTTTTTGGCCAGGGCAATTTAAATGCCAGTGTGGTAGTAGTGGCTGAATTCCCGGTCAGCGAAGAGGTCCATGCCGAGACTCCCCTCGCTGGTCCAGCTGGTAAAATTTTTAATCAAGCCCTACGTGGTTTGGGTTTGTCACGCCGTCAGCTCTACATTACTTATGCCGTAAAAAGTGCCCCGGCACCTGGAGTCATTCCTAGCCCAAAGGAGGTTAAGCAATTCTCACAATTTCTTAAAGAGGAGATAAAAATTATTGATCCTAAATTAACCATCGCCTTAGGTAGTGTAGCTCTGCGTGGTTTAAGCGTAAAACTTCCGCTCTTCAACATCCGTGGTCGCTTAATCCGTTTTGGCATCAACTCACTTTTTGCCACCCACAACCCCGCTACCATCTTAAAAAGCGATGCCCAAAAATTAGAATTTGAGAAAGATTTCGGAAAATTAAATGAGGCACTCGCCTCCATCTCACTAGCTTAAAGTTTGGGACGACTAGCCGCCTCCACTCTTACCGAGCGCATCGATCAAGCTCATAATTAGGCTGACAAAACCCTTACCAATAATTAACACCCCCAGCCCAAGCACGGAATAAAATATCCCCATGCGGGCTTTTTTGGTTTTGCTAACATCCCCACCTGAGGTCATATATAAGAAACCGTTGTAGACAATAAGGATCACTGCCAACATGGTGCCCAGTTGAAAAACAAAGTTAGCCAAAGAGGCTAACATGTCAGAAATATTAGTCCAGCTATTAGGCGGATTGATTTTAAAACCAAAGTCTAATCCTTTAACATTAATATCACCATCTGGAGCGGTCGGGGCATTAGCCCCACTAGCAGACAAGCCGCACTGAGTTGTTGAAACTGTGTAGCAACTATATTTCACACAACCGTTATCTAGTGGCATGGCCGTATCTGGAGCCGCCATTGGAGCATGCGCGCAATCGCCCTTATCAGCATACGCCTTGGTATTTGGAATACAGAAATTCTTCCCCTTTGCATCGGCATAGGCACATGATTTTTCGCTCGCGTCATCACCGACAATGATCAATTGCACCTCGGGGACAGTTGAAGTAGGTGCAGAATATAGATTATTGCCGATAGTACCCTCTATCAACAATTTAACCTTAACCATCTGTCCAGGAGCCGCTTCGGAGAAGTTACTATAAAGCGACTGTACGGGAATTTTTTCCTCTAGGTTCTCCCACTGGTTGACCACCAACTTCTGGTGCGAGAAAGGGAACTCTTTAATATCCCGGGCGCGCCAGGGTGGTTTAATCCATTCAGCACTGAGATCAAATACTAGCGGAGTATCTAGACAAGTTTGGCTGCTATCCTTCCAACGAAAACGAGCAGACACGGTAAAGCTACTGTTGATGCCAACCGATTTTGGATTTATATCAAATACAACATCGTATTTACTAGGATCCTGACATTCGCTGGCAATTGCCCGTACAGACTGGGTTGGCAACAAAAAAATACTTGCAGAGAGAACAATTAAAAATACCCCTAATTTGAAAAACACTTGTTTCATATTTTAATACTCCCATTATATCAGCTTTTTCGCTTCAACACCTTTTTAACTGCTGTAATGATACCTTTTACCCCCATGCCAAAATACTCAATCAACTCTTCGGGTTTGCCGGATTCGCCGAAGTGATCATGCATACCAATAAATTCTTGTGGCGTTGGCAGGTTGGCTACCAGTAATTCGGCAATGGTTGAGCCAAGCCCGCCCGCGATTTGATGTTCCTCCACACTCACCACTGCGCCAGTTTTTTTAACCGAAGTCAGAATGGTTTTTGCATCTAGTGGTTTAACGGTGTGTGAGTTGATCACCTCGCACTCGATTCCTTCTTTGGCCAGCTCCTCGGCCGCCAACAATGCATTATATAAAAGTAGCCCGCAACCAATAATTGAACAGTCTGCCCCTTGCCCTGAGCTCGCCGAAGGGTTGCGCAAAATCTCGGCTCTACCAATTTCAAAAGGTGAAGCTTCGTTGGTAATTATCGCCGATTTTTCTCGGGTGAAACGCAAATAGGTTGGCTGATTATTTTTTGCGGCCGCTACTGTGGCCTTGCGCGCCTCAATCGCATCACACGGTACCACTACTACTATATTCGGCAAAACCCGCATCATGGCAATATCTTCTAATGCCTGGTGGGTCGCCCCATCCGGGCCAACTGAAACTCCGGCATGATGTCCAGCAATTTTTACTGGCAAATTATTTAAAGCAATGGTGGTGCGAATCTGTTCCCAATTACGCCCGGGCGAAAAGGTGGCATAACTGGATATGAACGGAATCTTTCCATAATTAGCTAAGCCGGCCGCGACAGTCGCCATATTTTGCTCGGCTACCCCCATTTCAATAAATCTTTCGGGGAATCTTTCCTTGAAAGCCGTGGCCCGCGTGGAATCCACTAAATCAGCCGATAGCACCACCACGCGTTCATCTTGTTCACCTGCCAATACTAAACCCTCGCCATAACCATCGCGAATTGAAACTAGTTTTTTGCTCTGATCAATCATACCGATGAACCAAACTACATGCGACGTGGGCTTGCCTGGTTACCTCCCCCAAACATATTTCTAAAAAAATCGACGAAAAAACTATTTCGACCGGTATTATTAGACCAGTTGACGGGGCCGGAGCCTAACCCACGATTAGACGCCTGGGAAGTACTTGGATTAACTGCTACTCGAGTAGATAGATAGCCCCACAAGAAAACGAGTGCTAAAATAACACAGAAGGTGACTACTACTGTGACAATAACTGTTTTTGATTTATTCATGTTTAACCTTCCTATCGCTGGCAGAACCATCTTCACCTAGAGCCAAAGGAAGACGGCCCTGCCAATTGAGACATTAATTTTTTTTCTGATCAACTGGGCAGGTGCCACAGCAGGCATTACCACAACAGCAACGACAAGCTGAAGTACCCAAGCCAATTAAAGCTAAAATAACCGTGATTTGGAACATATTCTCATAATCCATCCCCCATAGAGTATTGCCAGTATAAACCACGTACACAAAACCAATGGCAGTCAAAATTACTAACCAACTAACCACCATGCGAAAACCATGGTGAAAACATTTACAACCGTTATGCATAAAGACACCCCCCTTCTTCGCCTCGCCGAAAGGCGGACTTTTTTATTTTTTTATTCATCGTTATTTATTTTACCACGTAATGTTCTCAATTCACTCAGGAATTTTTTGGCTTCTTCTGGCTTGGGCACCATGCCATGCCAAGTATAGTTAAACTCAATCTCTGAAACTCCTTTACCCGGGATAGTATGAGCAATGATCACCGTTGGTCGACTAACCTCCTCCCGCGTTCGTTCTACTGCCCCAACGATCTCACTAAAATCATGCCCATTGATTTCTAGCACCTGCCAATTAAAGGCCTCATATTTTTTGGCTAGGGATTCCAATGGCATAACTTCCTCGGTTGAGCCATCAATTTGAATATAATTACGATCTACTAGTGCGGTCAGATTGGCTAGCTTGTTTTTGCCGGCAAACATTACTGACTCCCAGTGATTACCTTCCTGGTGTTCAGCATCGGACAAAAAGCAATAGGTTCGCCATTTTACTTGTGCTGCCTTCGTCCCGAGCTCAGGCCGAGGGGAGCGTGCCGAAGCATCCATCCTGGCGCCATAAGCAATACCACAAGCCTGGCCCAGACCGGAACCGAGTGGGCCCGAGGTAGTTTCCAGTCCGGGCAAGCGCAAACGCTCTGGATGCCCTTGCAAACGTGAACCGAATTTACGCAGAGTCAACAACTCTTCCACTGGAAAATACCCAGCATGCGCCATGGCCGCATAACGTACTGGCACAATATGACCATTAGACAAAATCAAACGGTCCCGTCCGGCCCAGTTTGGATTGCTGGGATCATGATCAAGGATATAAAAATAAAAGGCAGTGAAAACGTCCGCCATGCCCAGTGGCCCAGCCGTATGCCCGGAACCAGCCGCCACCAACATCTCAATAATTGACTGCCGAATAGCGTTAGCTTTTAATTCCAGCTCCTTAATTTTGTCCGGATGTAGTGGATGCATGAAACATAAACCAAAATGGCTAATGACAAATGACTAATCAATGGCAAAGCCCAAATGCTAAATTAGGATTTTGACATTTGGATTTCATTAGTCATTTGCAAATTTGTCATTGATCTCATTTGATCTGTATCTGCAAAATGGTGGCATAAGCAATCGCCACCCCAGCAATCACTGCCAGAGCACCGATTAACCACCAATACTTGGTACGGGCCTTGGAAACCAAAACAAATTTATTATCAAAGTTGTCGATAAAGCCGGCCACTTTTTTGTCGAGTAGGTCGGGCTGACTAGCACTGACTTGGCGCGGGACACTTTTATCTGCCATGAAACGTACCAAATCAAAACGACTGACAATTCCCACCAACTCTTTGTTGAAACCAACTACCGGAATTGGGTTAACTTTATGGTGCTCGGCAAATAGCTCTGCCAGAGTAGCAATAGGGGCTTCTTCTGGTACCGTCATTGGCTCCTTGTTCATAATCTGCCCCACTGTTAATAATAACAACTGCTTCAAATCGTCCTTAACCAGTGCATTATCTTTTTTATAGAAATCAATATTACCCAAAATGTTAATCAGAGTGGGCAGGTGTAAATTACGATTACTAGAAATTAAATCGTACTCCGTGACAATACCAATCAATTCACCATTATCGTCCACTACTGGCAAACCATTAAATCCATGTTCGGCTAAAATTTTAGCCGCATAGACTACCGAATCGCCCACTTTCACGGTGAGCGGATGCTCAGTCATAATGTCTTTAACATAAAGTTTTTGCATAAAAAAGTTTAATGGCTAATGACAACTCATAATTTAGATTTGGGTTTAGTCATTGATTAGTCATTAGGCATTTGTCATTCAAGTAGCTCCGCTACTCTTTCCACATGCTTCAGCAACATCGCACAATAGCCCCACTCATTATCGTACCAGCTAAATACCTTGATCAAATCCCCGCCCACCACCTTGGTTAGGGCCAGATCAACAATCGAGCCATGTGGATTACCCAGAATATCACTCGAGACCAATGGTTCATCGGTGGTCATTAAAATTCCCTGCCACTCCGGTTGCGCCGCCGCCATGCGAAAAAGCTGATTAACCTCTTCAACACTAGTGGATCGTTCGGAGACAAAAGTAAAATCAATTAGTGAACCGGAAATTACTGGCACCCGAATGGCCAAGCCATCAAATTTATTTAAAAGTTCCGGAATCGAGCGGGTAGTCGCCTGCGCCGCTCCGGTAGTCGAGGGCACAATGTTTACTGCTGCCGCGCGGGCCCGGCGAAAATCATCTTTACGATCGGGGCCATCAACCAACCCCTGAGTTGCGGTATAACCATGCACAGTAGTGAGTACGGCCTTTTTTATACCAAGATTTTTTAACATTATTACTACCACTGGGTTGGTAGCATTGGTAGTACAAGAGGCATTGGAAGTAATCGCCCCAGTGCCGATATTATCTTTTGTTGAATCCATCCCTCCCGACATTGCACCAATCCCTGGTGTTATCACTGGTGTTATATCATCCTTCGGTGGCGCCGTAATCACCACCCGCTTTGCTCCGGCCTTAATATGTCCTCTTGCCTTATCACTCGAATCAAACACCCCAGTTGCCTCCACCACAATATCGACTGACAATTGCTTCCAAGGTAAATCAGCCAGTTCCTTAAATCCAAAAACTGGAATAGTTTGACCATCTACTACTAGCGCGTCCTTTTTGGCCACTACCGTTCGGCCGTACTCTCGGTAAACCGAATCGTGTTTCAATAAATAAGCGAGATTTTCGGCGCTACCAAGATCGTTAACCGCCACGATTTCTAAATCCGGCCGACCAAAAGCCTGACGAAAAAATATTCGCCCAATTCGGCCGAAGCCATTGATAGCAATTCTGGTCATCTACCCTAATTTTACAACAATTTACTAGTCAGAGTAAATGAACGACGGTGGATTAGCGATGGGCCAATGGTTGTCAACCACGCAAAATGCTCTTTAGTGCCATAACCTTTGTGTTTGGCAAAACCATATTGTGGATAAGTCTTGGCATATCTAATCATTATTTGATCACGACAAACTTTAGCAATGATTGAGGCACAGGCAATAGTAAAAACTTTTTGATCACCCCCGATGATTGTCCGCTGAGGAAGTTTAAGTTTTGGAATTAACCTATTACCATCAACCAAAACAATAGAATTACTTTTTTTGTCTAGCTTTATTCTTAATTCATGATTCATCATTCTACTTACTGCCCGGCGCATGGCGCCCTGGGCGGCCAGCAAAATATTAATCCGGTCAATTGTCGCTGGCGAAGCCGAGGCAATTTGAAAAGTAACCCGCGGATCATTCCGGAGCGCGAGCGCAATGCGCTCGCGCTCCGCGGCTGTCAGCTGCTTTGAATCCCTCACCCCTAATTTTAGTAATGCATCATTTTTCTTTACCCGCTTCCAGTCGATCATCAGCGCGCACACCACCACTGGCCCAGCCAGCGCGCCATAACCTACCTCATCCACGCCAATGATGTTTTTGTAGCCCACTTGTAGCATTTTATGCTCTAAGTTTTTTGTAGGAAACATGAGAGTAAATTTTCCATTTACCAATTTCCATTGACTGTACCATTTGCACATTGATACATTTCAGAAAATGTTAATTGTTAAATGATTTCTCAATAATTTGATAAAGTACCACACCGGTTGCCACCGCCACGTTTAGTGACTCTTTTTTACCGAACATCGGAATTTCTATAATCTCGTCCGCATATTTTAAAATATTTTTGGTTAGGCCCCTACGTTCATGCCCCACGACTATTGCCAAACTCTCACCGGACAGAGCACCGAAATTATAAGCAAATAAATTTTTACTCTTACTATCCAGCTCCAGGGCGACAATATCTGTTCCCTGTTTTTTCAATTGATTTAATAGCCGTCCGGTCTGTCGATGTTTCTCCCAAGACACAAACCCCTCTGCTCCGAGAGCGGTTTTAATTACCTTCGGCTCATCCGGTGTCGGGGTATAACCACAGAGATAAATTTTGGCCACGCCCGCTCCATCGGCAGTACGAAAAATCGAACCGACATTATAGGCGCTACGAATATTGTGCAGGACTAAGTAGATGGTTTTATTGGACTTGCTCAACATAATGGGTAAGTTATAATATCACTATATGATTAACGAATTGTTTAGCAAGACCCAACGGGTCATTCTCTCTTGGTCGATTATCTTAATAATTCTAATTTTCGCTATTGGTCGACTAGATAGTATTAAGGTCAGCAACGAAACCAGTAACTACGACTCTATTACTGTTTCTGGCGAGGGCAAGACCACTATTAAGCCAGATGTGGCAGTAGTGCGCGCCTCGGTCATGACCACCAATCGTGATGTCAAAAAAGCCCAGGACGAAAACACTACGCGCGCTAATGCCGTGATCAAGTTTTTAGCCGACCAGAAAGTTGCTGACAAAGATATTAAGACCGTTGAATACTCCATCAGTCCAAACTACAGTTACGACTCCGGTCGACAAACCTTACTTGGCTATAATGTTACTCAGTCACTGGAAATCAAGATTCGTGACTTTAAAAACCTGTCGGGCATTGTTGATGGCATGGTCAGCAAGGGCGTCAATCAAACTGGCGGTATTCAGTTTAAAGTAGATGACCAAAAGCAGGCCGAAGCCGAAGCCCGCGCTCTGGCGATAGCCGATGCCAAATCACAGGCCCGGGAACTGGCTAATAAATTAGGCGTGCGATTAGGCAAATTAACCAGCTTTACCGAAAACGGCGGCAATGTTATATACTATAACGACACCGCCATGGGTATGGGTGCTGGTGAATCGATAGCTAAAGCGCTCCCGCCCAGTCTACCGACTGGCGAAAACGAGATTAAGTCGAATGTCAGCTTAACTTACAGAATAAATAATTAAGAAACCGTCCCAATCAAAAATCCCGCCACGGCGGGATTTTTGATTGGGTGAAACTCCTAGTGAAAGATTATTATCTCTTACAGTCAACTAGACCGGTACACATTTTTTGTTCTGGGTACCATTGAACCAAGAATCGAAAACGATTCCTGCCCCGTTAGAGGTAGGTTATCCTGAGATAACCGTAAGCTCTAATGGGGTCCGATTTAACCTTCGGACCAGGCACCTGTCTGGATTTTGTAAAACAAACTTTTACTTTACAAAACCCAGACAGGTATCGACACCTCTATAATTTTCGTTCCTCGAGGAGTTATCCGCCTTTGTCCCGAAGGGCTTCGGCGAGATTATTCTCTTTTGAATGTTGCTGATAAATCAGCAACTCAATAGAGGAGAATAAAAATAGAAAGGAGGTGATCCAAGAGCAGGTTCCCCTACCCTTGCCTTGTTCATGTATCTCCGAGTATTACTACCGGCATGGACTATATCTTCATCCCTTTTATAAGGGAGCCAACATATAATACAAAATTTAGATTTTATATTATGGCCACTGGCCAAAGTCTCTACGGGGCTAAGGAGAATCACTTAATTAACCAATTTATATTGTAACGAGGGAATGACTAGATCGCCAATAAGCTTACGGAAAGCATCCCTACTTTCAGCGCCCACATACAACCGTATTTTGCCATGATTGCCTTGAAGAAAACATTTAATTCCAAAATTTTTGTAGATTGCGGATTTCAGCCTTTCATTTTCTTTTACAGAAAAGGACTGCGTGTTCAGATGAAACCCCTGTAATTTACCGTATTCGATTCGTTTGTTTCCGTCATCCATAAACCAAACCGATAAAACAAAAGGATTTAACATTTCCTCAATATTTATCGGGGCTATCTTTTTACCCTTTGGATAGAACATCTCTTGAAACTCTTTCAGTTCATGATGACTAACTGTCCGAAACCTAAGTGATTGATTTACGGCTTGCTGTTTTGGTGGTGCCAAAACAAAATTTTGTAATTGTCTGTACTTCCAAAATACTAGTTCGCTTTGTTTTATCGAATGTTGTATTTTTAGACAATAATTTTTCCCTGCCCTAGTCTTTTCAAGAGTCCCATCACCAAGTAGTGTTCCGATAATTAAATCGCGCTGTCTTGGCGAAAAACTTTCGCTTTTCTTGATTAAGTAAGTGATTCTCCCAGCTTCCCTCGGTATTATCCTCATACCCTAATTATATTTGGCAGCGAGGATTAAGCGAAAATTATTTTCATTTAATCCGAGCGAACCATATATACATAGTATAACAAATTAGGAGTTGGACTTCACCGATATTAGTTGGATTTTTTTGTCACATTGCTGTGACAAGTCGCAATTTGCAGTATGCACTAACGACTTAGCCTTGGTCATCGAATCTACCGTAGTGCCATGAAACATGGACCTTCGGGTATCCCCGACTCCCCTGACTTGACGGGCAATTGTCCTCTAGAAACTTAGAGTTGACGTTCCCATCGTACCTGCGGATTTCCCGCATACGACGAGCTCCTGGTGTATAAACACCGAGAGTGAATCCTTCTCTCAAGACTGCTTGAGATACTATGATTCAGCTGACTTCTGACGCGGCGTCAATTCCATTATACCATTTCTATCACCTAAGCTATAGGTAATATTACGCCAGATATCCCCGAGGTCAGTTAAAATTCTTTTCCAAACATCTCTTAAAATCCTGCGCTCGCACCCTGAGTTTTCTCTACGCTCACTGCCAATCATAGATCAACTGGATTTTTACTTTTAAGAGCTGCCTTTTGTTTCCAACTCCTTCGACTTAAATCTCACGACCTAAGCCTAGTCTTCAACTACGTCCCATCACGGTCTGATGGGAGGATGGATTTTAACCATCTAGAATATTAACCTGCCGGGCGCTTTCATTGTGAGTACAAGATCCGGGAACGTATTCACCGCAGCGTTCTGATCTGCGATTACTAGCGATTCCAACTTCAAAGAGGCAAGTTGCAGCCTCTTATCCGAACTGGGGACAGCTTTGGTGGGATTGGCTCCGGCTCGCGCCTTAGCGACCCATTGTACTGTCCATTGTACCACGTGTGTAGCCCAGGGCATCAAAGGGCCACGCTGACCTGACGTCGTCCCCGCCTTCCTCCCAGTTCACAACCGACAAAATCGGTAAATCCCAAGCACTAAACAACAAATCACAAACAATATTCAATTTTGGAATTTATTTGCTATTTGAGATTTGGATTTTTGAGATTTACCTGCCTTGCAGGTTAGGAACTGGGCAGTCTCGCGTGACATAAGTAACACGCGACAGGGGTTGCGCTCGTTTCCCAACTTAATGGAACCATTCACATGACGAGCTGACGACGGCCGTGCAGCACCTGTCCAGCCGTCTTGCGAGGGTCTCGGTTTCCCGAAACTTTCGTCTGGATTTCAAGCCCTGGTGAGGTTCTTCGCTTAGAGTCGAATTAAACCACATGGTCCACCGCTTGTGCGGATCCCCGTCTATTTCTTTGAGTTTTAAGCTTGCGCTCGTACTTCCCAGGCGGCAGGCTTAACGCGTTAGCTTCGCCACCAGGAGGGTCGATGCTCCTAATAGCTAGCCTGCATCGTTTAGGGCGTGGACTACAAGGGTATCTAATCCTTTTTGATCCCCACGCTTTCGCGATTGACTGTCAGCGCGGCGCTAGCAAGCTGCTTTCGCTTTTGGTATTCCGTGCGATATCAACGGATTTCACCCCTACACCGCACGTTCTGCTTGCCTCTCACCCGCTCTAGTAATGCCGTTTCCAATGCGGCCTCGAGGTTGAGCCTCGAGATTTAACACCGGACTAACATCACCAGCTACTCGCTCTTTACGCCCAGTAATTCCGGATAACGCTTGGGGCCTTCGTATTACCGCTCCTGCTGGCCGGTATTACACAATACTAATGAAGTATGTTTAATTTTGGACTATATCACCATCCTCTTTTAATAAAAAGGATGCCTAGCGTTTTATGGAGACTCAAGAGTCTCCATCCGACCAATCAATTGGTCGAGTCTCTGAGGGGTTAATTATAATTTTAGATGTTCGAACGGAGGAATCTTATACTTGAAGCACGGCAAGAGATATGGTTTTATCGTCTCGATAAATTTATCCCTACCTGCCACTCCAATATACAGCTCCGGATAGCGCACACCGCGACAAAGCGGAGCTTGCACCGAAGTAATAATCCCAAAATTTTCCTTCAAAACACCTATTAGCAGTCGATTTTCTTCTAAGGTAAAGCTGTTGGTAGATAGCGAATAATTATAGTGGCTTTTGGGCCGATAATCTAAACTACCATCATCCATATACCAAACCGCCAGACTTAGAGGATGAGTCAATATTTCTTTGATGTCTCTTGGAACAATTTTTTTACCATCAGGATAAAAAGATTGTCTAAAGAAACACAGATCTTTGTTGGACGAAGTCATAAATTTCCATTGCTTATTGTCTTTGCGTTGTTTAGGTTCGCTTGGACAAAAATTTGATAGATTTTCATACATCCAGAAAACATAATCCCTTTGCTTTTCTGAATGCTTTATCTCAAGATAACAATCATTATATCGATCACGATAGAGATAGCCATCTCCGAGTAATGTTCCAACTAATATCCGTTTTTGTTCAAAAGAAAGTTTGCTCATTTACTACATAATTATAGCAACTTCCCTGCTGATTTTCCAGTAATTTTGTTAATAAAATCAACAAAATTTTAATTCAGATTGTCACCCACTGGGGTACTGAATTATTGACTGGGTTTTCCAGCATATAAGCTAAGTTTTTCCTTATTGCCTTACGGCAATAGGTCGCGCCCCCGCCCGAAGTGGTGGGAGATTTCACGAAGTTAGGAGCCCCTTATTCACTGGGTACCATCAAAATTTTTCCCCAATAAAAGCAGTTTACGACCCGAAGGCCTTCTTCCTGCACGCGGCGTCGCTCGATCAGGCTTTCGCCCATTGTCGAATATTCTCGACTGCTGCCTCCCGTAGGAGTACGAACCGTTTCTCAGTTTCGTCGTTGAGGGTAGTGCTCTCACACCCCCTACCCGTCATAGCCTTGGTGAGCCGTTACCTCACCAACTAGCTGATAGGACCTAGGCTGCTCCAGAAGTGCCTTGCGGCTTTACTCTTGCGAGACCATCGGGAATTAGTCTGCCTTTCGGCAGATTATGCCCGGCTTCAGGGTACATACCAAGGTGTTACTAACTCGTTCGCCACTAACTTATCTCTTCCGTCGCCTTGATGTAATCGCAACTTCTTCCAAAATAAGTCCGTTCGACTTGCATGCCTTATCCACGCCGCCAGCGTTCATCCTGAGCTAGAATCAAACTCTCAATAATAGTAAATGAATAAATTCACTTACCTCCGATCTAGTTAACTGTAACAGATAACAATAACTTTCTTTTCACTTTTAATTTCACCAGTCTGACAAATTTTCAAGTTGCTATTGTCGCTTCGTTTTAGACAAGAACCTAAAAGGCCCGCCCTCCGGAAAAGACAACCACGATTATCCGCCCCAATTCCGAAGTTGCACCGTGCGTTGGGCTCGTCCCTCCCGAAGTTACAATATCGGCAAAGAGACAAATTCAACAACAAGACAATTTCGGCACCGGGACGACCAATCGTGGCAGTCCTTAAATCCGCCTCAATTTAGCTGGAGATTTTACCTATGCTTAGCGGAAGTTATTGTAGCAGAAAGCCAGAGGGCGTCAAGCTTCGCTTGCCGCCCCAAGTGGACTAACTGTGGATAGCTAAAAATATACTATAAGCCGATCTTTTTACCCCTAAGATCGCCCCCGCCATAACGCCCTCCCCCTGAACCACCAATGCCAATATTACCCAGACCACCAAAACTACCCAACCCCCTACCTATACTGTTTATGGGGTCATTGTTTAGTCTAAGTGAATCCTCTCGAAATACCGCGTTAATTATTTGTGTCGCCTGGCGATTGGCATCTTGTGATGGTTGGTTAGTTAATGGTTTACCGGTTTTAGAATTAACCAGCATTGGTCCATGTTGAAGCTGCTGTTTTCTATTCAAATATTGATTCCTTAGGTTCCTCTGCTCTTTTTGGTTTTCTTTTAACAAATCCAACTGTTTTTCCTCGCGCATGCGTTGCGCCTGCTCTTCAAACATTGCTCTCTTATCTAAATACAAATTGTCTAATGATTGTATCTCCTGCACTAACTGATTGGAGTTTAACTGTAACTGACTAATGTCCCGCTCGTGTTCAAAATATAGTCGCTGACGCTTAGCCTCATCAAACCCACCCTTAAGTTGCATGCCGATCTCAAGACCCTTTTGGATGCGCTGCCATTTACTCTGCTTATCCTGGGCCTGAGCGCTTTCCATGCCCGCAAAAACTGCTACCAAAGCAAGCGCTGTACAGGCCGCCCGGCTTATCATTCTAAGTCTCCGTTCATTTGTATGACTACGAAGTTTGGCAGGACTCAGCTTTTCTTCTTCCGGCCTAAACAGATCTACGGCGAGTCTACTGGCTGTCGCCTCTTGTTTAGAAAGTTCAATCACCGGAGCAGTCTCTACAACTGCTTTTTTTGGCTTTTCTACTGTAAATTTTGGTGCGCTTTCTGGCATAGTTTAGTCGTTTTCTTCTTCTTCAATGATCGCCTGCGCTAGTTTTTCATCACCACTCTCTAGCGCCTTAATCTTGATCTTAATATTACCGGTCGCCTCGGTCAATTCGGCTAAATCGAAATTTACCGCCTCGATAATTTGCTGCATAACCTCAACTGGTGCCGCCTCCCATAATTTAGACCACAAAGCCTTGTCCTCATCGGACAAGCCAGAGCTAAGTACAAACTCTTTAAATTTCTCTACCACGCTTTAATTATCGCAAACCAAACAATTAGAGGCAAATATTTTATCAACGCACTGGGCAATATTTTAGGAGTGCTTCTCGCGCCAAAGTGCGATTTTTTTATGATCACCGCCCAGTAACACCTTAGGCACCGCCCGCTTTTTACCAGCAATTAAAATCTCCTCGGGACGAGTATATTGCGCGTGGTCAGCTTTTACAGCTGACTCAGTTTTGGCAATAAAACCTGGCAACATGCGAACCACCGTTTCAATTATCACCATGGCCGCCACTTCGCCACCATTTAAAACATAGTCACCGATTGATAAGGTTTCATCGGCCAAGTAATCAGCCACCCGCTCATCCACCCCCTCATAACGTCCACAGATTAAAATTAGCTGATCATATTTCGCTAAACGTTTGGCTTCAGTTTGAGTAAATTTTTTACCGCGCGGCGAAAAAAGAATGACTCGGGCTTTCTCACTTTTTTTACTCTTGACTTTAGACTTTAGACTTTCGACGGCTTTCATAATCGGCTCGACCTTCATCAGCATGCCTGGCCCACCGCCAAACGGCCGATCGTCTACCGTTTTGTGCTTATCGTCTGTCCAGTCACGCAAGTTGTGCGCAGTTAGTTTTAAGATTTTTTTCTTCTGTCCGCGCGCTAAAAGCGACTGACTAAGCCAGCCATCAAAAATTTCTGGGAAAATTGAGATGATATCAAAACGCACTAGATGTTCCCTAACTCATTGACCACATCCTCAATATTTTTGGTCTTACCACCAGTACCACCAGGTACTTCGGCCATCGGTCGGCCACCCTCTGGCTCTTCAATGCGTAAGTTGACGCGGGCATTGTTACGCGTACCGATAATGCGTACCAGGGTACGGATCGCCTTGGCGGTCGAGCCTTGTCGACCAATCAGCAAACCCATATCATCTTTATGCACACTGACCGAGAGCAAAACTCCCATCTCATCTACCTGCCGCGTTACCACTACATCATTCGGATTGTTGACGATCTGCTTAACGATATATTCTACAAATTGCTTGTCGTTTTCCATCGCTTTATGATTAATGTTTTACTGCTTACAGGATACTAAATCGGAAACTCTTCTGCAATGCTAGGCCGCCACCGCTGGGACTTCGGCAGGCTTAGTCGCCTCTGCGACACCAGCCTCTTTGACCTTCGGTCGCCAAGACTGCATCTTCTCGCCAGTAATAATATTCTGGTTAATTAAAAGATTGTTGGCAGTCGGTGAAAGTTGTGCGCCCTTACTACGCCAATAACTAATCCGCTCCGGTTTTACATTGAGCTTTTTGGTGTGCGGATTATAGTTGCCCAATAGTTCCAGGTACTTACCCTGGGGTTTCATGGTGTGTTCATTTACCACCAACCGAAAATGGGCTTGTTTTTTCTTACCAATGCGTTGTAGACGAATCTTTAACATCGTTGGGGATAATAACAAATAGTCCACAACAAATCAATATTAACGCCTCCCTGGTTCAGCCACCCCCAGATCTCGACAAATCTTTCTGGCTAGCCAATCATTAATTTCTTGATGTCTTGGTATAGTAGATGTTAATTTTAATAGTGGATTAAAAAAGACGCTATGTTTGGCGCCTTCTCTCAATAAAACACATTTTAGTTTTTGCAGGTGCCCAATTAGATCCAACCGCTTCATTTACGGCTAAAAACTGATTGATTCTCTGATGATATTTTTATCACCAAATCCATCTCGATTGATAGTTTTGTTCACATCCAAAACCAATCGCAAGGCATCTTTTAGATTCTCCCGGGCTTCTTTAAGAGTTTCCCCCTGTGTATTTACGCCAGGAATTTCTTCAACCCAGCCTAAATACCATCTACCATCTTTTTTATAATTTGCACTAAACCTTTGTTTTGTTTTAGCCATTGAGTTTATGTTAGCACACCTGCTTGTCAGCATCCTCAAAATACAACTCCAGTGCCTCCTGTTTACTTTTACCAAAGCTTGATACTTCAACATTAAGACATTGGGCCACAAAATGCTTGCCCTCTTTCCAGACTACACTTTTGAGACTCTTTTTCATGAGTAAATATTAGCAAAGTTGGGCATGGATAGTCAATAATCATAACCTTGTTGATAATAAAGCTTGCTTCTGTTGAGGGGGGGTAGAATATAAGCAACTAAACATTACTTTCCCGAAATTGGTCAATAGGACCATTGCAACGGAAGGTTATAAAAAATTATGGGAAAGGAATCAACTCCTACACCAGAAAAACTTGCAGAAATAGAAGAGAGCAGAAATAATTCTGATATTAGATTAGGGTTTAGGGGTGCAGTTCGGGTTGATAACGGTGACCCAATGTTGTCAGAAGGAAAGGAGCGCTTAGAAGTCACGAAAAAACAGGTTGAGAATGCACACCAGGAGATGAAAATTGAAGACAATGTTGAGGAGGAAATGTATGGTATCAAAGGAAAGTCAGATCAGGAAATTGCTGAAAGGTTAGAATATTACCAAAAAGGAATGACGGATTTAGCCAAAAGTTACATAGAAGCAGAAGAAGACGAGGCTAACTCAAGAAATACGTACAAGAGACATTATCTTCTTTACACACGTTTTCTAGAAGAAACAAACAAGGAAAAATCGAGAAGAGAAGCGGAGGAAAAAAGAATAGGAAAGATGAGCTATAGAGGATAAAATAACGACTACCAGCCTTTTTTCTCCAGCGCTTTTTCCGCCGCAATCTGCTGGGCTTCCTGTTTACTCAAGCCCTCCCCTTCGGCGGCTAACTCCTTGCCCAAATAGACGCCCACCACAAAACTACGGGCGTGATCGGGACCAGATTCTTTTAATACTTCGTAAGTGGGGGTGACTCCTACTCGCTCCTGCGCCTCCTCTTGCAAACGACTCTTAGCATCACGGTAAAGTTCTTGAGCGATAATCTCTGGTAACTCGACAATAATAAAACGCTTAATAAAATCCTCCGCCGCAGTGTAGCCCTGATCTAAATAGATGGCGCCAATCACTGCCTCCATCGCATTGGCCAAAATATATTGTCGCGCTCGGCCGGTGTCTTTGGCCTCACCCCGCGAGAGTAAAATATACGAGTTGAGATCAAACTTAGCCGAAATAGTCGCCAAAATATTAGCATTGACAATCGCCGCCCGCCAGTTGGTTAGTTCCCCTTCTGGATTAGGATAATTTTTGTAAAGATGGTCGGTTACCGCCAACTCCAAAACCGCGTCACCCAAAAACTCCAGGCGCTCGTTATGCTCTAGCTTCCAAGCAGTATTCTCGTTCAAATAAGAACGATGAGTAAGCGCTTGCAGTAAGATATTCTTATCCTTAAACTCGAGACCAATCTTGCCTTCTAGTTCCAATATCTTTTCGTCAGACATTTGTTTTAATGACAAATGACAAAGTGAGAATGACTAGTCAATGACAAAGTTCAAAATCCAAAATTTTTGTCATTTGAGCTTTAGATTTGATTAGTCATTAGTCATTTTAATTTAGTCATTGTTAACTTCTTCCTTCTTTCTCGGTGCTTCGTCCTTTCCCGGTTCCCCAATCTCACGATAGATTGTCCCCAAAACACCATTCACAAATTTTCCTGAGGCCTCACCGCCAAAAGTTTTAGCTAATTCAATTGCCTCGTTAATCGCCACCTTGGGTGGCACCTCGTCGCGTTTGCCAAATAACAACTCAAAAATACCTAAACGCAAAACATTACGATCCACAATCGCGATCTGATCGAGTGGCCATTGTGGTGCCGCCTTCTCTATAATCTTATCCAGTTGAGACAGATGTTCCAGCACTCCGCCCACCAAATCTTTTATAAACTTAGTCTCTTCCAAACCGGGGGCAAACTCGGCGGTATTGTGGGTCATAATCTCTGGCAGTAACGCATTGTCGCGACCACGAAAATCCCATTCATAGAGGGATTGCATGGCCACCGATCGAGATAAGTGCCGAGATGCCATAGAGTAACATCCAAATTTACGAATAGATCCTAATATACGTATAAAATCCTTTCTGTATTAGTATATTCGGATTAATTAGTAAATTAGCTACGTTTCTTGCGCTGCTTTTCTTTTTTCCTTAACTCCTTGGCCAAAACATTAACCACCGCTCGGCCGTTATAATAACCACAGTGCGGACAAGCCCGATGCGAAAGCTTCTGTTTATGACAGTTCGAACAAGTGGAAAAATTAGCTGGCTTTAAAGCTAAGTGACTGCGCCGACGGCCCTTCTGACCCCGAGTTGAATGCGCGCGTGGGACACCCATAAGTTCGAATTAGGAATAATGAATTATGAATCAGGCTACCTGAAAGCAAAATTAGATTAGCATAAAACTATTAAAAAGCAAGGTCTCCAGATTTACCTGAAACTTATCCACAAAAAGGTCAAGTTGCGGTGACTGAAGCGAATGTTAAAATCTAGCTGTACCTGCCCCGTGATTCCGAACCAGGTGAGGAATTTTCGGGGTGTCATCCTTCAACTAATACATATGTCTAAGTTTATACATCTTCACGTTCATAGTCACTACTCTTTATTAGACGGCCTTTCCAAAATTGATGACCTAGTAAACCGTGCTAAAGAATTGGAGATGCCGGCGCTCGCCCTCACCGACCACGGCGTGATGTATGGCGCCATTGAGTTTTATCAAAAGGCAAAAAAGGCCGGTATCAAGCCAATTATTGGTTGCGAAGTCTATGTCGCTAATCGTTCCCATCTACAAAAAGAAGCGCACATTGATAACAAACGTTATCACCTCACGCTACTCGCTAAAAACAACACCGGTTATGAAAATTTAATTAAACTCACTACTGTCGCCCACCTGGAGGGTTACTACTACAAACCGCGCGTAGACCGAGAATTACTCAAGCAACACGCTGAGGGATTGATTTGTTTATCGGGTTGCCCCGCCGGTGAGGTGGGTCGCGCTATTCAATCCGGTGATCTCGAAAAAGCTGAGACCGTTGTCAAAGAATATCAGGCGATTTTTGGGGCGGAAAACTACTACCTGGAGATCATGCACCACCCGGACATGGAGTGGTATGAACAGTGGAAGTCGGGAGTGCTGAGTTTATCTAAAAAATTAAATATCTCGATTGTTGGTACGCAAGATTCACACTATCTAAACAAAGAGGATGCCTTTGCCCACAAAACCTTAGTGGCAATCTCTACTGCTACTGATGTCAGCGAAACGGGAATTTTTTCTGGAAGTGGCGAGTATCACTTTTTATCTACCGAGGAGGCGATGGAAAAATTTAAAGATATCCCCGAAGCCGTTACTAATACCAGCCTACTGGCCGAGCGTTGCCAGATAGACCTAACCTTGGGTCAATTTATTTTCCCCAACTTTGAACTGGAGCCAGGCAAAACCGCCGACCAGATGCTGAATGAATTAACCTTGGTGGGAATGAAAGAAAAGGGTCTAGCCGAAAACCCTGAAGCCGAAAAACGTCGCCAGTACGAACTAGACATTATTAAAACCAAAGCCTACGCCCCCTATTTTTTGGTAGTCTCCGATATTTTGCGTTTCGCTCACCAGTCTAACATTTACACTACCGTGCGCGGTTCGGCCGCCGGATCGCTAGTGGCTTACCTATCAGGCATTACCAATGTTGATCCGCTCGAATTTCAACTGCCCTTTGAGCGCTTCCTAAATCCGTTCCGCCCCTCTGCGCCCGATATTGATATGGATTTTGCCGATAACCGCCGGCACGAGATTTTGGAATACGCCAAGCAGAAATATGGTGAAGATAAAGTTGCCCAGATCGGCACCTTCGGCACGATGATGGCACGCGGTGCAGTGCGTGACGTGGCCCGCGCCTTAGGCAAACCCTACGAAGTTGGCGACCGTATCGCCAAATTAATTCCGATGGGCTCACAAGGGTTTCCGATGACCATCAAGCAGGCCAAAAAGATCGAGCCCGAGCTAGAAAAAATCTACAACCAAGATCCAGAAGCTAAGCAGATTCTTGATATTGCGGAAAAACTAGAAGG
>MGKD01000024.1 GCA_001794605.1 Candidatus Yanofskybacteria bacterium RIFCSPHIGHO2_12_FULL_45_19b
CATCGACAAATCGGCGCGTCAGATTATGGAGACGATTGAGCGTTTTGGTGGCAAGGTGATCGGCCCAGTGCCGTTACCGACCGATATCCACAAGTATACGGTTAATAGTTCGCCCTTTGTCTTTAAGGATGCGCGTGAACAATTTGAAATGCGAGTACATAAGCGTTTAATTGACATTGCTAATCCAGGGCCAAAGGTAATTGACTCGTTAATGAACTTGAGCCTTCCGGCTGGGGTAGATATTGAAATCAAGATGTAGTATTTTCTCAACCAGCCCGGCACTTTTTTGAAGTAAGGTGTCGGTGGGTTGCGCGAATGCCAGTGCGTTTAAGCAATAAATCCAATAATGTTTTTAGTTGTTAAAATCATTACGCAGTAATAGTTATGGATTTAGCAGGGTTGATGGCCCAGCTAAAGGCTGGGTTTTGCTTTATGAGCTTAGCGATAAAATTGACGAGCGAAGGCGAGCGACCGAGTGAGAATGAGGAAGTACTAAAGGATAACAGTCCGTATGTAGAAATACTGAATTCAGCAGAATGAACGTATGAAATATTTGTTAGGCGAAAAATTGGGGATGACACAAACTTACGATGAACAGGGCAAAGTGGTGCCAGTGACCGTAATTAAAGCCATGCCCGTAACCATCACGCAAATTAGAACCATCGAGAAAGATGGCTACTCTGCCGTGCAAGTAGGAACGGGTGAGCGCAATAAAATTAATAAGCCACTGGCTGGTCACCTCAAAGAGGCTGGCAAGTTTAAAAAACTAAAAGAATTTCGTAACGGGGCTGAAGTCGATTCAGTAGTCGGCAACAAGTTTGACGTTTCGGTTTTTTCGATTGGTGACAAGGTTAAGATTAGCGGTCTGACCAAGGGCCGTGGTTTCCAGGGTGCGGTGAAGCGTTATGGTTTTCATGGTATGCCAGCTAGCCATGGTCATCATCACGTCTTGCGCCATGTTGGTTCAATCGGGCAACGTTTTCCTCAGCACACCCTGAAAGGGATGCGTATGGCTGGTCGCATGGGTGGGGAGCGGGTTAGTGTTCGTGGCTTAAAAGTAATTAGTGTTGACCAGGCGAATAATCTTTTAGCGGTACGCGGGGCCGTGCCTGGCCGCAAAGGCACTTGGTTAGAGATTATCGCACTATAGAATGACTAAAGCTTAATGTCTAAAGTCTAAAGCAAGAAAAAAAGCACCCTTTGGCTCTAGACTTTAGTCCCTAAGCCAGCAATTATGTTACAGGTAGATTTATACAATCAGTTGGGCGAGGTGGTGGGCAAAACCGATTTACCGGAGGAGGTGTTTGGTTTGGCCAATAACCCCGAATTGTTGGTACAGGTTTTACAAGGTCAACTGGCTAACCGTCGTCAGGTCTTGGCGCATACTAAGGATCGCAGTGAAGTGCGGGGTGGCGGCGTAAAGCCTTGGCGTCAAAAAGGTACTGGCCGAGCCCGTCATGGTTCGATTCGTTCACCGATTTGGAAAGGCGGCGGAGTTACCTTTGGTCCAACTAAAGAACGTAATTTTTCCAAGAAGGTTAATGTTAAAGCTAAGCGCAAGGCTCTACTAATTTCATTGTCTGACAAGGTGCGTACCGGTCAGCTTTTGGTGGTGCAAGACTTCACTTTAGCTGCGCCAAAAACTAAGACCATCGCTAGTATGTTTTCCAACTTGAGTAAAAACCTTACCACTACTACCAAACGTTCAGGCAGTACGCTCTTGGTTTTGCCAAAAAATACTAGTGTGATCGAAAAGTCCACCCGTAATTTACCGCGGGCTAAATCAGTGGCAGCCGCGCATTTAAACTTAGCTGATGTTTTGCAATATCAATATTTGTTCTTAATTGAGCCGGCCATCGCGGTAATTAAAGAGACTTTTGTAAAGTAATATTATGGCACTCAATTTTTTCAACAAAAAAGCTAAGACAACTAGCAAAACAGAAGCTACCAAACCGGTGGCAGAGTTGAAATCGTCCAACGTCGCAGAAACGATTAATCCTAGGCCGGTGATTCATGCGGCTGACTGTCGTGCCTTGCGTTCCGCCCTGCTCACTGAGAAGGCGGCGGCCCTAGAGACCCAGGGGCAGTATGTTTTTAGAATTTGGCCAAACAGTAATAAACAGCAAGTTAAGCAGGCAGTAGAGAATTTATATAAAGTAAAAGTAACCGCGGTCCGAATAGTTAACTTGCCAAATAAGAAAAGACAGCTGGGTCGCACGCTCGGCACCAAAGCAGGAGTAAAAAAGGCGATTGTACGTCTAGCTCTCGGTCAGAGTATTGAGTTAATTGCCAAGTAATATGTCTAAGCAATATAAACCAACTAGCAGTGGCAGACGGGGAATGCTGGGTTACGATTTTTCCGATCTATCTGGTGTAAAACCCCTGAAGTCTAAACGCTGGGGTTTTCAGCGTGCCGTTGGTCGTAATAATAAAGGCGAGGTGACGGTGCGTCATCGGGGTGGCGGCGTTAAGCGTTTGTATCGCGAGATTGATTGGCAGCAAGGCAAACTAGATATTCCAGCCAAAGTGTTTTCGATTGAGTATGATCCAAATCGTACGGCGCGGATTGCCCGCTTGCACTATAATGATGGTGAGCGTCGCTATGTTTTGGCGCCGGAAGGTTTACGGGTTGGCGATATGGTTGTTACTAGTGAAAAAGGCAGTCTCAAGCCTGGTAACCGTTTGCAACTGAAAAATATCCCGCAGGGTACGGAGGTCTATAATATCGAGATGTTTCCCGGTAGTAAGGCGGCACTGGTGCGCTCGGCTGGCAGTAAGGCAATGATTTTATCTAGGGATGCTGGTTATGTGCAGATTCAGCTACCCTCTTCTGAACTACGCAAGTTTCCGGAACGTTGCTTTGCTTCGATTGGTCGTCTGTCTAACCAGGAGCACAATTCAATTGTTTTGGGCAAAGCTGGCCGTTCGCGCTGGCTGGGTATTCGTCCAGCGGTACGCGGTACGGCGATGAATCCGGTGGATCACCCACATGGTGGTGGTGAAGGTGTTCAACCAATTGGCATGCCACACCCGAAGACACCTTGGGGTAAGCCAGCTTTGGGGGTTAAAACCCGCAAGCAGAAACAAGCTTCGACTAAGTTTATTATGCGTCGTCGCAAGAAATAGCTTAAATTAAATCTATGTCACGGAGTATCAAAAAAGGCATCTATACTGATCCGAAACTAATGAAAAAATTGGGTCGTTTGAAGGCGGGCGATAAAACTGTGATCAAAACCTGGGCGCGGGCTTCTACTATTACGCCAGAGATGATCGGCTTTACTTTTGGAGTGCATAACGGTAAAATCCACGTTCCAGTAATGGTCAGTGAGGATATGGTGGGTCACAAATTGGGCGAATTTTCTTTAACCCACAAGTTTGTCCGCCACGGTGGTAAGATGCAGAAGGAGTTAGAAGCCGCCGCCAAACAAAAAGAAGTGGAGGCGGCCAAAGCGGCTAAAGTTGAGCCAGAAGCGAAAAAATAATTATAAACCATGCAAGTCGTTGCCCAATTAAAACATCTCCATATTGCTCCCCGTAAGGTTCGCTTAATTGCTGGGCTAATTCGTGGTTTGACGGTGGAGCGGGCCGAGGTCCAGCTTTTCCACCTAACCAAGCGCTCAGCTGATCCAATTAGTAAACTATTACACTCCGCGGTCAGTAACGCTGAGAATAATTTCAATCTGCCCAAGAGTAATTTGTTTATTAAAGAGATTACGGTGGATGAGGGGATTAAACAGAAGCGTTTTATGCCTGGCTCAATGGGTAGTGCTAAACCGATTCACAAAAAGACCAGTCACATCAGAATTATTTTGGGTGAGAGGGTGGCCGGTCTGAAATTGTCAGCCGAGGAAATTAAGCAACGCCGCGCCGCGGCAGAAGCAGCCCAAAAACAGATGGCTAAACAGCCAGCCGAAGCGGCTGATGAAGATAAGGCCGAGAGTAAACCTGAGCATGGTCCAGAACGCGAGGTTAAAAGTAAGGGTATAGCCTCTGGCATTAAAAATGCTGGTCGCAGATTTTTCCGTCGTAAAACGGTTTAAATATTATGGGACAAAAAGTATCACCAACTTCCTTCCGTATCAGTTATCATCGCCGTTGGCTGGCGCGCTGGTTTGGTTTGGGTGAGCGCTACGTCACCTATTTTAAAGAGGATCACGCGATGCGTACTTTATTGGACAAGCGTTTGCATAATATGAGTGTAGACCGGGTGGAAATTGAGCGTAGTCCAGATTTATTAAATATTATTATTCATACTGCTCGCCCCGGTTTAATTATTGGTCGGGGTGGCACTGGAGCAGAAGAGTTGCGTCGTGACTTACAGAAATTGATCAAACGCAAGACCGCTGTGCGCATTGATATTCAGGAGTACAAAAGTCCGGAAGCTTCGGCGGCAATTATGGCAGAGTCAATTGTGGAGCAGATTGAAAAACGTATGCCTTTCCGTCGAGTAATGAAGCAGGTGTTAGCCAAAATCTTGGCCAGTAGGGATATAAAGGGCGGCAAGATTCGGGTTGGTGGTCGTCTCAATGGCGCAGAAATTGCCCGTACCGAACATCTAGAAGAAGGTAGCTTGCCACTGCAAACTTTACGGGCCGAGATTGATTACGCTAAGCGTACCGCGCACACCGCCTATGGCACGATTGGGGTTAAGGTCTGGATTTATAAAGGTTTGCGTTTTGAAGATAAAACCGAATTAAGTAATGAAGGCATAAGCCAAAAGGAAAAATTAGATTTATAACTTTTAACCCAGTATTATGTTACAGCCTAAACGTATTAAACATCGAAAAGTGCATGTCGGCCATCTCCCCGCGAAAGCTTATAAGGGAGCGACTTTAAATTTTGGCAGTTACGGTTTAAAGACTATGGAGTCGTACTTTATCACCGCTAAACAGATTGAGTCTGCGCGTCGCGCCATGACACGTTTTATTCAGCGTGGGGGTAAGGTTTGGATTAGAGTTTTTCCTGATCGACCAATGACGGCTAAACCCCCAGAGGTTGGTCTGGGTGGTGGTGCTGGTGGCTTGAAGGAGTTTGTCGCCGCAGTCGGTGCCGGGAAAATTTTATTTGAAATGGATGGTGTTAATGAGGCGACCGCCCGCGAAGCCTTTCGTCTAGCGGCCCATAAATTACCAGTTAAAACCCGAGTAGTGAAGCGTTAGTTGCCAAATATTAAATTCTCTGTTATGGTAAACCGCCCCGAATTAAACAATAAAAGTAGTCTAGAACTTAACCAGCAATTAAAAGAATTGCGGGCAAAATTGGCTCAGATGCACTTTTCGGTAAAGCAAAATAAACTCAAGGATTCTAGCCAGCTGGGCAAAACTAGACGCGAGATTGCTCGGGTTTTGACCGCTTTAATTAGTAAAAAACAGCAGTAATAAAATCACATGGAGACTGCCACCCAAAAAACCAGGACCGCTTCAAAACGCACCCTTACCGGAGTGGTAGTTTCGCTTAAAATGGCCAAGACGGTAGTGGTAGCGGTTACCCGTTTAAAGATGCACCCGAAATACAAGAAGCAATATAAGGTAACTAAAAAGTTTAAGGCGCATAACGAGAGCGGCCAGTTCGTTTTGGGTGATCGGGTGACCATTGTTGAGAGTAAGCCGATTTCTAAAGATAAGCATTGGATAGTGAAAATATAACGCCAATCTACCAATGAAAACGAATGCTACAAATAGTTTAAGACACTTACAAATAGCGCACACGAATGATTCGCATGTCTTATTCGTTGCAGGTGCTTTACCATTCGTAGCATTGGTTCAGTATTTGTAGATTCGCATTATACTTATTATGATTCAATTACGTTCCATTGTAGAGGTAGCAGATAATAGCGGCGCCAAAAAAGTTGGCGTGTTTAAAGTATTGGGCGGTACCCGTAAACGTTATGCGCGCATCGGTGATGTGGTGGTGGTTTCCGTTAAAGTAGCGGAACCACGCAAAGCGGTTAAGAAGAAGGATGTGCTAAAAGCGGTAGTAGTGCGTCAACGCCAGCCTTATCGTCGGGCCGATGGTAGCTATATTCGTTTCGATGAAAATGCGGTGGTAATTTTAGATGGTAAAGAGCCAAAGGGGGGAAGAATTTTCGGTCCGATTCCGCGTGAGATTAAGGAGTTAGGTTATGACACCATTGCTAGTTTAGCGCCGGAAGTAATATGATTAATTAAACTGCCGATATTGCACTGCCGAGCTTGCGCACTAAGGAAGGCGTATCACCGGAAGACTGGGATAAGCTCAACGCGCGGGTTTCAAGGCAAGACAATGTCGGCACTGGGACGATGAAGATACGCAAAGGAGACAAAGTAAAAATGCTTTCTGGTAAAGACCGTAACAAAACCGGCAAAGTTACCTTTGTTTTTCCTGCGGCTGAACGTTTGGTGGTGGAGGGTTTAAATTTGATCAAGAAACACCAGCGCGCCCGTCAGCAGGGGCAAAAGGGTCAGATCATTAGCAAAGAGCGCGCCGTAGCCGTAGCTAGTGTGCAGTTAATTTGTCCCAGTTGCGCCAAGCCAGCCCGTATCGGACATCGTCTGGAAGGCGATAAAAAAATCCGCTACTGTAAACAGTGCCAGATGACCATCTAATATGAATCGCGTATTACAAAAATATCAAAAGACCGTAGTGCCCGCGATGCAGGCCAAGTTTGGCCACAAGAATGTCTGGGCTGTACCACGCTTAACCAAGGCAGTAATTAACGTCGGTGTGGGCCGTATTTCTAAAGAAGAAAAATTACTGGAAACCATCGAACACGACTTGGCCACCATTACCGGTCAGAAGCCACTACCGACCTTTGCCAAGAAATCAATTGCCAGCTTTAAGTTGCGCGAAGGTTCCAAGATCGGTTACAAGATCACCTTGCGTGGCAAGAAGATGTATGATTTCATTGATAGGTTGATTTCCATTGCCTTACCGCGTACTCGTGACTTCCGCGGTATTAGTGATAAATCCTTTGACACCAAGAATACGCTTAATTTGGGTATTACTGAACAGAGTATTTTTCCGGAGATCCACTACGAATCATTGAAAGACATCTTTGGTTTACAAGTAGCGATCGTTACTAACTCTAAACAACGTTCCGAGACTGTCGAATTATTTAAATTGTTGGGCTTCCCGTTGATTAATAAATAAATTTTATGGCTAAACAGTCTACCATTGCTCGTTCGAAAAAGACCCCTAAATTTTCTTCTCGCATCGTGCGCCGTTGTTTCATTTGCGGACGTAAGTATGGCTATATTCGCAAGTTCGATATCTGCCGTATTCATTTCCGGGAATTAGCCAATGCCGGCTTACTGCCAGGAATTAAAAAGTCAAGCTGGTAGAGATGACTAAAGCTGAAAGTCTAATGTCTAAAGCCAGAAATCAATCCGCCTTAGACCTTAGACCCTAAGCCATAGACCAAAATATGCAAACGATTTCTGACATGTTAATCCAAATCAAGAATGCCCAGGCCGCTGGCCGGGATCGTTTGGTTGTGCCTTTTTCAAAAATGCGTTGGGAGGTAGCCAGGGTTTTGCAGGAGGCCGGCTTTGTCCAGGAGTTGGACAAAAAAAAGAAAAAGGCGCGCAAGGCGGAACACAACTGGATTGAGCTTAAGCTGGATACCAATAACGGTCGTCTACCGATTACTGGTGTGCGAATTTTAAGTAAGCCTTCACGCCGCTGGTATGTTAAAAGCAGTGAATTGCGACCAGTGGTATCAGGTTTTGGTATTGCCATTTTGTCTACTCCGCGCGGCATTATGACAGGTAAAGAGGCGCGTAAACAAAATTTAGGCGGGGAATTAATCGCTGAAGTTTGGTAAGAGATGACTAAAGGCAAAAGTCCAATGTCTAAAGCAATAAATCAATTTACTTTAGACTTTAGACCCTAAGCCTTAGACAACATTTATGTCACGCATTGGAAAACAATTTATCACCCTGCCATCCGGAGTTGATTTTAAGATTGAAGGAGAATGGATGATTAGTAAAGGGCCAAAAGGGGAATTACGCAAATTGCTTGACCCAAGATTAGTGGTCGAGCTTCAAGCTGGCCAAATTACGGTGCGACCAAAGGAAACTACCGCTGAGCTTGAATTAGGCGCCCTCTGGGGTCTCTATCGTTCCTTGATTGCCAATATGGTTAAAGGTGTGACCGATGGTTTTAGCTCGGTGCTACTTTTGCAGGGTGTGGGTTATCGTGCTACCGCTAAGGGTGGTGATTTAGAATTAAGCCTAGGTTTTTCTCACCCAATTTTAATTAAAGCGCCGACGGGCATCACCTTTGCTGTAGATAAAAATCGTTTGGCCGTTACGGGAATTGATAAAGAACTGGTTGGGCAAATTGCCGCTTCCATTCGTTCCAAGCGTAAACCCGAGCCTTATAAAGGTAGTGGTGTACGCTACGAAAATGAGGTAATCATTAAGAAGGCCGGCAAGAAGGCTGCTGCCACCACTGCTTAAACCTAAATAAATATTCTTCATGGATAAGGCCAAACAAAAACTTTTAGCTCGTAATCGACGCCACCAGCGGGTACGCGCACGTGTTAGTGGTACTGCTACTTGCCCGCGAGTGGCGGTTTTCCGCAGTTTGCGCTATATTTACGCCCAGGCGATCGACGACAATGCTGGCAAGACCTTATTGGCAGCTAGTGACCATAAAACTAAAGCCAAGAGTCGGGTGGCTAGTGCCCAAGTCGTGGGTGTTAAATTGGGTGAGTTGATTAAGGCCAAAGGTATTGAAAAGATTGTCTTTGATCGCGGTGGCTTTAGATATCATGGTCGCGTAAAGGCTTTGGCGGATGGTTTACGCTCAGCCGGTGTGCAGTTTTAATCTATGAACAACACTTCAAGCAACAACTCAACTAATAATCCACGCACTGGTAGTGGTGGCGGTTTTGGTGGCCGTGGTGGGGGTGGTGGCCGTCGCTTTGGTGGTGGTAACCGTGGCGGGGCTCCCCGCGCACCGGCTGAGTTTGAACAAAAGACTTTATCAGTAGATCGCGTTTCCCGTGTTACCAAAGGTGGTAAGCGTTTTAGTTTCCGCGCCACTGTAGTAATCGGTGACGGCAAAGGTCGCGTCGGTACCGGCATGGCCCAGAGCAAAGATGTCGCGCAGTCGGTGCAAAAGGCCGTACACCAAGCCAAGAAGGGTATGATTAAAGTGATTCTCAAAGATGGTACCATTTTACATCCGGTTACCGCTAAATTTAATAGTGCTATCGTGATGCTTAAGCCGGCACCAATTGGTAGTGGTGTGAAGGCGGGCGGTCCAGTGCGGGTGGTAGCCAAATTGGGTGGCATTGAAAATATCACTGCTAAGCTTTTGTCGCGTACCAACAATAAGGTTAATATCGCCCAGGCTACCATTCGAGCGCTTAGTCAGTTGCGGGTTTCGATGGTTGCTCCAGTGGTTGTCGAAGTAGTCGAAGTACCAGTAGTCAATTCAGAAACGGCTGTTGACTCTGTAATTACTAACCCCTAGTCGTCTATCACCTATCCCCTAATTCTAAATTATGGAGTTACACAAGTTACCAAAATCTAAAGCTAACCCCAAGAGTCGTCGCGTTGGTCGTGGCGGTAAAAAAGGTTTTTCCTCTGGCCGTGGTAGTAAAGGTCAAAAGGCACGTTCGGGTGTGCATCAAGGCGCTGATTTTCGGGGTGGCGATACGCCAATCTGGAAACTTTTCCCCAAACGTCGTGGCGCCAACAAAAAGACCCCAATCAAGCACCGCTTTTTCCAATTACGTAATGCTGATTCAGCGGTTTTCAATTTAGAACGTATTGATAGGTTGTTCTCGGCCGGTGATACTGTTAGTGTCGCCGTTTTACGTGAACGCCGTATGATTCGTCCAATCCAGAAAAAGATTAAGATTCTTGGTCAAGGTGTGTTGACTAAGCCGATAAACTTTTCTGGTCTGAAACTATCCGCTCAGACTAAAGAAAAAATTCTGCAGGCGGGTGGGCGAGTAGAAGAGTAAAATATAAAAACCATGGAGCGTTTACTAAAAATCTTCAAAATTCCAGATCTGCGCAATAATGTCCTCTTTATCATCGGCTTGCTGGTAGTTTTTCGTGTAGCCGCCGCCATTCCAATTCCGAGCGTTGACCCGGTTAAACTACAAGAGTTTTTTGCTAACAACCAAATCTTTGGCCTGCTAAGTGTTTTTACTGGCGGTGGCTTGGATAGTTTATCCGTGGTGATGCTTGGTCTTGGCCCTTACATTACTGGTTCTATTATCATGCAGTTGTTAACCATGATTTTCCCGGCGATGGAGCAGATGTATAAGTACGGCGGTGAGGCGGGGCGAGCACGCTTTAATCAGTACTCTCGTATGGTGACAGTTCCGTTGGCACTTTTGCAGGGCTACACTTTTATGTTGCTACTTTCCCGCCAGGGCGTGCTTTTACCATTATCACTTTTGCAGTGGGTCGGTTCGTTGGCGGCGATTGTGGCTGGTACCGTCTTTGTCATGTGGCTAGGTGAGTTAATCTCGGAAAAGAAGTTGGGTAATGGTATCTCACTTTTAATTTTTGCTGGTATTGCCTCCGCTTTACCGCGTCACCTGCGCGGCGCCTTAGCCGTTTTTACCTATGATCAAATTTTCACCTATGTCAGTTTTTTGGTGATCGCTATCGTGGTAATTGCCGGAGTAGTTTATCTAACCGAAGCACAACGCAATATTCCAATTAACTATGCCAAGCGGGTGCGTGGTTCCAAGATGTATGGTGGTGTCTCAACCTATCTGCCGATGCGTGTGAACAATGCCGGTGTAATGCCGATTATTTTTGCGCTTTCGATTTTGCTTTTCCCTGGGATGATCGCCAATTTTTTCTCTGGTTCTGGTGTTGCGATAGTGTCACGCGTGGCAACCACAGTCAATAATTTAATTCAAAACCAACTATTTTATGGCACCGCTTATTTCATTCTAGTGGTGCTCTTTACCTACTTCTACACTGCGGTAACTTTTGATCCTAAATCTATTTCTGAAAACGTCCAAAAACAGGGCGGCTATATTCCCGGTATTCGCCCTGGTCCAGCTACCGTGCAATTTTTAAGCAACTTATTAAACCGCGTGACCTTGGTTGGTGCCGTATTTTTAGGCATCATTGCAGTCTTGCCGAACATTGTGCAGGGTTTCACTGGCATTACTTCTTTTACTATTGGTGGTACTTCAATCTTGATTGTGGTCTCGGTGGTACTGGAAATCATGAAGCAGGCGGATGCGCAGGTGTCGATGTACGAATATTAGCGCTCGCCCTCCGCAACTTTTCTCCTAGTCCTCGCCTGCGTTCAGCCACTCAGTCAGCTGGGATTGACCCTTCAGAATTTCAGGTAACCCTCCGCTCCGCTTTCCGACCTCAAATTCTGGGTCAATCCCAGCTTTGGTTCGTGGCTTCACTGGTCTGCGGAGTAGAAAAGTTGTGGAGGGCTCGCTAATTCTTTAAGAAAATTTGACGGAGAATGTTTGTTTGCTAAACTAGAACCAATGGCAGACCTGACTAAAAAAGACATCCAGCAACTACTTGATAAGCAGACCAAGGAGTTAACTAAGGAGTTGAAAGGCTATACGGACAAAAAAACCGACATCATATTACACAGTGTTGCTAAAGGTTTTAAAAACGAACATGAGTATAATAATGGTCGTTTTAATCAACTAAACGAGTCTCTGGGTAATATGAAAGAAAAAGTGATCGAACATGATCGGAAATGGCAGGGACGCCGAGGTGTTGTCTAGCTAACCCTGTCCTAACCCTGACTAGGCAAGACCTAGTCAGGGTTAGGACAGAAAGGAGGAACGTTTTTCTAGTCTAGCGGGGAGGGGACCGCATCAAAACCCCCTCGGTCGGCCACTGGAAAGCCAGTGGCCGTTTTATTTCTTGCCCGCAATTTTATATAATGGTATTCTCAAAATAAGTTGATATTTAGCTATTCATTTCTAATTATGCAGATTTTGTCAGAGAAAATAAAACTATCCGACTTAAAGCTCCTAGCCGAAAAGATGTTCGGTAATCTAGTCAAGGGCGTGGTGGATATTGAACAAGAATTGGTAATAATTGACGGTGAGTTACATTCCGATTTGGCCGAAAAACTGGTAGAAAATGGTGCTAAAGGCATTAACCTCTGGGGCTTCAATATTTATCCAGAACTGGAGAACGCTGATTGGTTAGAGTTTGATTCCATGATTAATGTTAAGCCATTGCTGAATAATCGCACACGCAATATTGAGGATGTTAATATTAAAGAAAAAACTAAAACTATCATAGAGAAATTTGTTATTCGTTGATGAATTATCAGCATCAAAACTTGGCCGCGGGAGATTGGCAGGCGATGTCTTTTATAAAACAGATGGCCCATATTGGTAGCGAGGTGTCGCGCGCACTTAATTGGCGGGAGAAAAATCCCGTCTATAGTCGAATGGCAATTGATCGGATTTTGGAGCTGATTGATCTGACGATTGCTGATCCTCAAAACCATAAAAGAGGGAAAGAACTTTGGCGGACACGTGAGGCGATTACTGACTTTTTTTATTTTGATAATCAATTTGGTTCTAGCGAAAGATCCTGGCGTCGATATTTTGACGCCTTTGCTTATGCGGCTAATTTAAATCAATAATTTATGTCCAAAGTGATTATATTAATTGCGCCACCGGGGGCGGGTAAGGGAACCCAGGCGGATATGATTGAGGAAAAATTTGGTTACCATCATCTGGAAACTTCCAAAATCATTGAGAAGAATTTTTTAAATGCTGACCCCGATGATGTGGTAATTAATGAAGAGAAAAAGCGCTGGCTGGCGGGCGAGCTGATGAAACCTAGCACTTTTGTGCCCTGGTTGATTGAAGATATCAAAAATATCGTCACCAATGGTCAGGGATTGATTCTGTCTGGCTCACCGCGTACTATTGCTGAAACACCAGCGGTGCTGACCGCCTTAGAAGAAAGTTATGGTAGAGAAAATATTGCGGTTTTGAATATTGAGCTAAGCGAAGAGGAGTCAGTCAAGCGTAATGGCGGACGCAGAATTTGTCAGGCTAATCGTCACCCCATTCCCAATTTTCCGGAGTTTGCCAATCTAACGACTTGTCCGCAGGATGGCTCACCATTAATAACCCGGGCTTTAGATAAACCGGAGATTATTCGTGAACGCTATCAGGTTTATTGGCGTGATACGGCGCCAGTGTTAGACTATTTGCGCGAGCATGGCTACCAGATTAATGTGATCAATGGTGAACAGTCAATCGAAAAAGTCTTTAGCGATATTGTCCAACACCTTAATGGTTAAATTAAAATCTTCGGAAGAAATAAAAATTATGCAGGCGGGTGGGGAGATTCTGGCGCAAGTTCTGCGTGATTTAGCTGAAGTAACCAAACCGGGTATTACTACCAATGCGCTTGATCGACTGGCGCGTGAATTGATTGCCAAGCATCCGGGGGCAACGCCCTCTTTTTTGGGTTATACGCCTGGCGGCGCACGCGGTAACAAGTTTCCCGCCGCGCTCTGCGTTTCGGTTAACGATGAAATTATTCATGGGTTACCGAGTGAACGAGTAGTTAAAAATGGCGACTTAGTAAGTTTGGATTTAGGCGTTTACTATCAGGGCTATCATACTGACTCGGCCTTAACCGTGGCGGTTGGCCAGGTGAATCAGTCGGCGCAAAAACTTTTAGACGTGACGCGTGAGTCGCTAGCTATCGGTATTGTTGAGGCAGTACCCGGCAAAACCTTAGGTGATATCGGTCATGCTATTCAAAATTATGTGGAGGAGTTTGGTTTCTCGGTAATCAAAGATTTTGCCGGACACGGTATCGGCAAAGGGATTCATGAACCACCTACAGTTTTGAATTTTGGTAGGCCGGGTGAAGGCGAAATACTAAAACCTGGCATGGTGATTGCCATCGAACCAATGGTGGTGGCTGGTAAAATTACCACCATGCAAAAAGCCGACGGTTGGACCTATGCTACCACCGATGGTAGTCTGGCCGCCCACTTTGAACATACGGTGGCAGTAATTGAAAGTGGGGCATTAATTTTGACAGAGTAAGCGGTTCTTTTTGTTTGTACCTTAACATTTAAACATTGGCACGGGAGGACACCATGTCTAATGAATTTGGTGACAACAAGTGCATGTTCTGTAATCGCCAGGCAGTCAGCTTTTTTATGGTGTTTGACGAAAATGATGAGCCTGACCAAATAGTCGGAGAAAGTGTTTATTTTTGTACCTCCGATGCGGTGAAGGCTGCGGAAAAAATAAGACAACTGCGGGAATCTCCGCAAGATCTTGTTTTCATGCGGAGTGTAATAGACAGGGCTTGGATTAAGATGTGGTTGTGAGCTTTTCGAGCCCCGCTAGTGGGGGCTTTTCCATTTCTGTCTTTTTAGTTAGAATTGAATTGCATGTATCTATCGGTAATAATCCCGGCCTATAATGAGGAAAAGCGCATTGGCGCTACGCTTTTATCGATTCATCAGTATCTTTCCAAACAGAGCTATCAGTATGAAATATTGGTAGTTAATGATGGCTCGAAAGATGGAACCAGCACGGTTGTTAGCAGTTTAAAGGAGCAAGTGGCTAATCTCGTCTTGATAGATAACAAGAAAAACCATGGCAAGGGTTGGGTAGTCAAACAGGGCGTATTAACGGCTCAAGGAGATTACCGACTTTTTATGGATGCTGATAATTCTACTACCGTTGATCAGGTGGAAGGTTTTCTGCCATATTTTTCACAAGGTTATGATATCGTGGCTGGTTCGCGTCGTACTACTGGTGCAAAGATAGAAGTGAAGCAAAATCTGTTTAGGGATTTTCTTGGTGGGGCATTTCGTTTTTTAGTACACATCTTAGCACCAGTGGGGGTGGGGGATTCACAGGCTGGTTTCAAAGCTTTTTCTCGTCGGGCGGCCGAAGCCGTTTTTCCACAGCAAACAATTTTCCGCTGGGCTTTTGATGTGGAAATTTTGACCATCGCAAAAAAACTTGGTTTTAAGATTAAAGAGGCGCCGATCAATTGGGTGAATGATGAGCAAAGTCATGTAAAATTTGGTGGCATGGTAAAAATGTTTTTTGAAGTATTGCAGGTGCGGATTAACTTGTTATCAGGAATTTACGGTTAATTTAATAAAATGCTGAATGAATTTCGCCAAGATTTAGTTTCGGGAGAATGGGTGTTGTTTGCTACTGGGCGGGCCAAGCGACCCGCTGCTCGCCTTGCCGAAGCCTTCGGCGTAGCGCAGGCCGAAATTGCACCAGTCTTTGACAAGCCGGGACAAGTTACAGAAGGGATACGCCAAAAGGCGGAGGACGTCAAAGACAAGGGCAATATCGGTATTGGGACGGCTTGCCCCTTTGAAGATCCAGAAGGGCATGGTAATGAAGTGCTCAAGACTTACCCAGGTGAAACTAATTCAGAGACCTGGTTTGCCAAGGTGGCCAAGAATAAGTTTCCGGCAGTAATAGAGGGTGAAGCGGGTCCGCGGCAAGCGGTTGGTCCTTTTTCGGTAACTGAGGGGCGCGGTCTGCACGAGTTAGTAATCTATGGCGATCATGATCGCCAACTACATGAATACTCTGCGGTTGAATTGGGACGAGTGTTTGGCATTTACCAAGAGCGTTATCGGGCGATGGCGGGGTACTCTACCAGCAAGTACGTTTTAATTTTTCACAATAAGGGTACTTCGGCAGGGGCATCATTGGTCCATCCGCACTCACAAATTATTTCTATTCCGATCCTACCGCCCGATGTAAAGCGCAGTATTTTTGGGGCGCAGCGATTTTATAGTGAACATGGTCAGCGCGTCTATGACTTAATGATTGATTGGGAAATTAAAGAGGCGAGACGCATTGTTTATCAAACCGAAAATTTTATTGCCTTCTGCCCCTTCGTTTCCAAGACTCCTTACGAAGTGCGTATTTTTTCTAAAACTAGCCACTCGCATTTTGAACACTGTCCGATTGAACTATTGCCGGAGCTAGGCGAAGTGGTGGGCAAGGTTCTAACTGCGGTTGACCGCACTTTACCTGGCGCCGATTTTAACTTCTTTATTCATACCGCTCCAGTAGAAAAAGTTAACGATGCTGACCCACACCAGTACTACTCTTGGCATATCGAGATTCTTCCCAAGTTGTCCTTGACTGGTGGTTTTGAGTTAGGCAGTGGCGTTACCGTAAATATTATTGATCCCGATCAAGCGGCTGAAGAATTTCGTCATGCTCTCTAATCTCCTAACTAATGTTGGTCAGTGGGCGGTAGCGTTGATTAGCGCCAGTGGTTACTGGGGTCTTTTTGTTTTGTCAGCTTTAGAAAGTGCGGCTATCCCAATTCCTTCGGAAGTAGTGGTACCCTTTGCCGGTTTCTTGGCGGCCAACAAAATTTTTACTTTGTCCAGGGTAATTTTAGTCACCACCCTTGCCAATCTGGTGGGTGGGCTGGTGCTCTACTGGGTGGCCAAAAGTGGTGGCCGTTGGTTTTTGGAAAAATATGGCAAGTGGGTTTTGCTTTCCCCAGGTGAATTAGTTAAGACTGATAAACTATTTGTTAAGCATGGGGCTAAAATTGTTTTGGTTGGCCGGCTATTACCAGTAGTCCGCACCTTTATTTCTTTACCCGCCGGAGTAGCCAAAATGCCGTTAGGAAAGTTTATTGCCTATACGATTATCGGTTCATTAATTTGGAATACAATTTTAGCTTGGATTGGCTACAAGGCGGGGGAACATTGGGATGTTTTGCGCCCTTACTTTCATAAGTTTGATTATCTAATTGGCGGCGTGATTGTGGTATTGGTGATCTGGTTTATTTATCATAAAATAAACACACGACGTTAATGGAAAAGTTGATTATTGCCAATTGGAAAGCTCACCCAGAGACCTTAGCTGAAGGGAGGGTTTTATATAGTGCTGAGCTGGCTTTAGCAGAAAAGTATGCCAGTGTTAAAACGGTCATCTGTCCGCCAGTAGAAATGGTTAAGGAGCTGTCAGAAATTGATAGCAAACACCTGGGTAGTCAGGATGTCTTTTGGCAACCGGATGAAGATAATTATGGTGTGCGCTATGTCTTGGTTGGACATTCCGATCGGCGTTATCCATCCAGTGGTGCGGGCGACACTAATGAGGTTATTAATGCTAAAATTAGGGTAGCGCTGGCTAGTAAAGCTACGCCAATTTTATTGGTAGGCGAAAGAAATAAAGGTGACGATCGCGAACTAGTTTTAAGTGAACAGTTGTCTAAAAGTTTATCCAGTTTAAGTCCTGATGAGCTTGGTAAAATTTTAATCTGTTATGAACCGGTTTGGGCGATTAGCCGTCCCGCTCCCGAAATTGCGCCTGCCTTTGGCAAGCTAGGACAAGTCCCAGTGGGGATCAGTGATGAATTCCAACAAAAAGGCAACCTTGGCAGCGGGACATTTTATCATTCAGACACCCCAGAAAATATTTTGATAGTGGCCACAATTATAAAACAAATTACTGGTGCGGAGACAATCTTGTACGGTGGCAGTGTTAACTCGCAAAATGTGGCTGACTTCCTTCAACATTCAGAGATTTCTGGTGTGGTAGTGGGTGAGGCTAGTTTGGACGCAACTGAGTTTGAAAACATTTTGCAGGTGGTTTCAAAATGACATGAAATATTTGAGTGAATTAAAAACAGAAGACTTAGCTGGTAAAAAAGTTTTACTACGGGTAAATCTGGACGTACCTTTTGATGAGGTTACTAAAAAGATTGGCGAGCGGTTTAGAATTGAGGCCCATCGTGAAACGGTAAAATATCTACTGGAAGCAGGGGCGAAGATTTTGTTAGTTAGCCATAGTTCAGAAGTAGAAAGTTTTTTGCCGTTAGTGGAGGAGGTGGGCGAGACTTTGGGTGAAATAGTCACCCTGGTTCCACATAATGAGTTATCGGAGGTGCACAAGCTTTTTGAAGCTGGGCCACTTTTGTTACTGGATAATATCCGCCAAGACTTAAGAGAGGAAGAGAATGACGAAGGGCTTGCCCTGAGCCTGTCGAAGGGTTTTGATTATTACATTAATGACGATTTTGCTACCTGCCATCGAGCACATGCTTCCATCGTGGCCATTACGAAAATTTTGCCAAGCTATGCTGGATTTTTAATCAAGAAAGAGATCGAACATTTGAATGTTGCCTTAGAAGCTCCGGCTGAAGGCAAAATCCTAGTTTTGGGCGGGGCAAAGATTTCTACTAAGTTGCCGGTGATAGAAAACTTTTTGAACAAATGCGAGAGGATATTGGTGGGTGGAGCATTGGCCAACAACTTTTTCAAGGCCCAAGGAGTTAAGGTGGGGGCTTCAGTGGTGGACGTTACCGTCCCAGTGCCGATATTGTTCGGTGTTGAATCCATCCATGCCGATATTGTTTTACCAATAGACATCTTGGTAACCGATGACCGGTCTGGTCAAGGCAAAAACGAGACAAAGCCACCGGGTAATATTACCGATAGCCAACTAATCGCGGATATTGGTCCGAAATCTGCTCAACAATTTGCGGAGATTATCGTCGGGGCGAAGTTGGTAATTTGGAACGGCCCGATGGGTTTATGTGAGATTGAACAGTTTGCTAGTGGGACTAAGATGGTGGCGGAAGCAGTAGCTAAGGCGGAAAAGTCAATCATCGGTGGCGGCGATACTATCGCCGCCACCGATGCCCTTAGTTTGCTCTCTAAATTCACCTTTGTCTCAACTGGCGGTGGTGCAATGCTTGAATACTTGGCCGGCGAAGAACTACCTGGTTTGGTGGCTTTGGGATATAATAAATAAACATGGAAGGCAAACATAAAATTGTTGTCCATATTGATGGTGGATCACGTGGCAATCCGGGGCCGGCGGCTTTTGGCGTGGTTATTAAAATTGGCAACGATATTAAAGAGTATGGCGAGTCAATTGGCGTGGCCACCAACAATCAAGCGGAATATTCCGCGGCGGTATTTGCCTTAAAAAAAGTTAAACAGTTAGTTGGTAAAGAGAAAGCCAAAAAAACTGAGATAGAAATTCATTTGGATAGTGAACTGCTAACTCGACAAGTGAATGGACAGTATAAAGTTTTAGACGAAAAAATTCAGAAACTTTTCTTGGAGGTGTGGAATCTACGCTTAGATTTTGCCAAGGTAACTTTCAAGCATGTTTTGCGGGAGAAAAACCAGGCGGCTGATCGCATGGTCAATCTCGCGCTGGACCGTGAATTAAATGGTAAACTAGCTTTATAATGCAACACGAAAAACTACTAACCGTTGCCGAACTACGGGCCGCTCACCAGCGACCGCGTAACGTTAATGCGGAACATTTCGAACGCCTAACTAGTCTAGAGAAAGTCGCTATTTATATTACCGAACACGTCGGTACGATGGGTTTTTTCTTGATTATCTTTTGCTGGACGGCCCTGTGGATCGGTTGGAACTCGCTTGCTCCCGCCACTGTACGCTTTGATCCTTTTCCGGCTTTTGTGCTTTGGTTATTTATCTCTAACATGATCCAGATCATGTTAATGCCGTTAATTATAGTGGGGCAAAACTTGCAGGGCAAACATGCGGAAGCGCGGGCCCAGGCCGACTACGAGGTGAACACCAAGGCCGAAGAAGAAATTGAAACTATTCTACAGCACTTAGAAAATCAAAACGATCTGATCTTGCAGATACTGGAAAAGTTGGATAATCAGTAAAAGTGTGTTATTATAAAGTGCTTGGCAAATCGGGTGATTGCTGTGGAGTCGTTCCGCCTTCGTCTTATAGGCTTCGGCGAGATGCTTCGCAGAGGAAAGTCCGAACACTACTTAATAAAGATCGACCGCGCCCGCTTCGCAGTCGCGAAGCGAGTCGGGCAGGGAACTATTAAGAACGGTAGCGGGTAACCCCCGTCGACAGTAATGTCAGAGGTGCGAACAGAGACGCCTCGAAGCGAAAGCCTAGAGCACCCTTCGGGGTGAGCTCCATGGTAATGTGGAGTATGAAACGGCTAAAGCCTTACTGCGGTGCAAGTACAGCGTCCTTCGGCAAGCTCAGGACAAGTTTCCCTTGCTTGACGGAGTTCGAAAAGTTCGTACGCCATCGGTACGCCGAAGCTCTTCGGAGCGTAGGCTACCTAGAGGCCGGTAGCAATATCGGTCCCAGATAAATAATCATCCATCCTGCGCTAAAGCTTCGGAGGACAGGCACAAAATACTTGTCCGTCCGTAGCTCTGCTCAGGCAGAGCGTAGGAGGACAGAATTCGGCTTACAGATTTACCAAGCAACTTAAAACCCCGCTAAACGGGGTTTTAAGTTGAATTATTACGGCTTTTGTTCTATCCTAACCACGCCAACAGTAATCAAAAATGAAAAGATCAGAGTTATTTTTTAGTGTTTTATCAGTGCCGGTAGACTGGTTGATGGTGGTGCTAGCGGGTCTCACGACCTATCTTTTGCGTACCAAAATTCTCTCTACCTTCCGCCCGGTTCTCTTTGAATTCAATCTTCCGCTTGATCGCTACTTCTTGTTGATCGTCGGAGTGTCATTTTTATTTCTCGCTATTTTTGCTTTGGCTGGACTTTATAGTCTGCGGGCTACGCGCAGTCTAACTGAGGAGTTAGCGCGTATTATCATTTCGGCTTCAGCTGGTACCATGTTGTTGATTATCTACATTTTCTTACGCCAGGAGTTATTTAATTCTCGCTTCTTGGTTTTGGGCAACTGGCTGATAGTAATTATTTTTGTGATTTTGGGGCGGGGGGTGATGCGCCGATTACAACGTCAACTGGTGGGACGCTATAATTTTGGCGTGCACCGGGTCATGGTGATTGGCGAGGATGAATCTAGCCGACGCATTGTGGAGGAGATTAATAGCAATCCCGCTGGTGGTTATCGCATTGTTAAACAGTTGGCCAATCCAGCGATTGATGAAATCAAGTTCGCTATTGGTAACCCCGGGGTGGATGAGGTGATTTTAGCCAATCCTAATTTTCCAGCCGAGAAAGTGACTGAGCTGGTGGATTTTTGTAATGACGAGCATATTGGTTTCCGTTTCGTGGCTAACTTGCACCAAACTTTGACCAGGAATTTTTCAGTTGACCTGTTGGGTGGTTTGCCACTGGTGGAGTTGCGTCGTACTAATTTGGAGGGCTGGGGGAGAGTGTATAAAAGAATAGTAGATTTAGCTGGGGCAACGGTAGCACTAGTTATTTGCTCACCACTTTTTCTAGTAGTAGCTTTCGCCATTAAATGGGAGACGGCTGGGCCGGTATTTGTGCGCTTGAATCGGATTAGTAAAAACCGTCACTTCGGTTTGCTAAAATTCCGTTCGATGGTGGAAAATGCCGAGGAGTTAAAACCATACTTAATGGCGCGAAACGAACGCGCTGATGGCCCACTCTTCAAAATGAAAAATGATCCACGCCTAACCAAGGTCGGGCGGTTTATTCGGCATTACCGCATTGATGAACTGCCTCAATTTTGGAATGTGTTGAAGGGCCAGATGGCGCTGGTGGGCCCACGTCCGCACCAACCGGATGAGATTGCTAAATATCAAAAGCATCACAAGAAGGTTTTATCAATTAAAGCGGGGGCGACTGGCCTAGCGCAGGTTTCGGGTAGCTCTGATCTGCTCTTTGAAGAGGAAGTCGCCCTTGACTCTTTTTATCTAGAAAATTGGTCACTGTGGCAGGATATAAAAATTATCTTACGTACCGCAATAAAAATGTTTGCTGACAGATCAGCGGTTTAAATTTATGAAAGTTGCTCTAATTCATGACTATCTAAACCAGTACGGTGGAGGAGAACGGGTTTTGGGGACACTGTGTGAACTCTTTCCGCGGGCGCCAATTTATACGCTACTTTATGATGAGAAAGCCACCGGTGGGGCTTTTGTTGGTCGTCGGATCTTTACCTCTTGGCTACAAAAACTCCCGGGCGCTAGTCGTTTTCATCGTTCGTTGGCGATGCTAATGCCTTTAGCAGTAGAGCAGTTTGATTTGTCAAAATATGACTTGGTGATTTCTAATTCTGCCTCGTTTGCCAAGGGGGTAATTACCAAACCGCGTACCAAACACATTTCTTATTGCATGACGCCGACTCGATTTTTGTGGGATGACAGTCACAAATTCCTACGCAATTTTCGTGGTGCTGAAAATTCTCAACGAAACCAGTGGCCGAATGCCGACTTTGTATCTTTGCTAGCCTCCCCCTTTTTAAGCTATCTGCGCGTCTGGGATCAACAGGCCAGCCAGCGGGTGGATGAGTTTATTGCTATCTCGCACTTTATTCAGGCACGGATTAAGAAGTATTATAAGCGTGACTCGGGGATGATTTACCCGCCAGTGGATACGAAAAAGTTTTTTATTGCTAACGAATTAGGCGATTATTTTTTGATGGTGGGGCGACTGGTGCCTTACAAGCGTTTTGATCTAGCGGTGCGGGTGTTTACGCAATTGGGTTGGCCACTGAAAATTATTGGCTCTGGCCCACAGCTAAACTATTTAAAATCCATTGCTGGAAAGAATGTTGAATTTTTGGGACTACTGTCTGATCATTTGCTCCCAGAATATTACGCCCGGGCGCAGGCACTGGTTTTTCCACAAGAGGAGGACTTTGGTATTGTGGCGGTTGAGGCGATGGCCTCGGGTCGGCCGGTGATTGCCTTTCAGGGTGGTGGCAGTACGGAAATTATCAAAGCCGGCGAGACGGGAATATTTTTTGCTGAACAGACCGAGCCGTCGCTATTGGCCGCTTTACAGGCTTTTCGTGCTGGTGACTTTAACCCCCAACAGGTGCGTGGCCGGGCCTTACTGTTTGATCAGAAAATTTTTAAACAGCAATTTATGGCTACGGTAGAGGCAGTAACGCGTGGTCCGGTTGCCCCGGTGGCGGCCAACTCAATCAGGGTTTTTAATTTTTAATATGACTATTGCGATTGATATTCGGGCTTTAGCCGGTGGACTACAAGGCGGTATTCAGGAGTATATTTTGCAACTCTTGCCCGAGCTGGTTAATTTGGACCGCAGTATTAAATTCAAGCTCTTTTTTAATGCCCATCGGCAACGTATCAGCGCGCAGAGTCAGTGGTTGAAACAGTCCAATGTTGAACTAGTACAAACTAATCTTTCCAATCAATGGCTGATGGCACGCACCGGCTGGTTCGCCCGACCATTTTTGGATGAATTAGCCGGTGGAGCTGACGTTTGGTTTAGTCCGCACTTTTTTCCGGTGGCGCTAAGTAAGTGCTGTCATTTGGTAACTACTTTTCACGATCTTTCCTGGGTACGTCATCCGGAGTTTTTTTCCTGGCGCCAGCGTCTGTGGCATCATTGGTTGGTTGATCCACATACTCTGGCACAGCGGGCCAAACAAATAATCGCGGTTTCGCACTCTACTAGGTCTGACCTAGTAGAGCTCTATAAATTGCCTGCGGAAAAAATTTCCATGATTCATTCTGGAATCGGAGCAGACTTTTTTCAGCCGGTCAGCGCGGTGGAGTTAGTGGCGGTACAGAAAAAATACAAACTGCCGAAAGACTTTTTTCTCTTTTTAGGCACACTAGAACCACGCAAAAATGTGGCCGGGGTTATTACTGCTTTTCTGCGTTTGAAGAAAGCACCGGTCGTTCCAGAATCAGTTGAGCTGGTTTTAGCGGGTGGAGCAGGCTGGCAACATGATCGGTTGATAAAACTTGCCCAGCAATCTTTCTGGAGCAATCAGGTTCATTTCATTGGTGCACCGGATTCAGTTGACCGTCCAGCGCTTTACCAATTAGCCAGAGTGTTTGTTTATCCCAGTTGGTTTGAGGGTTTTGGTTTTCCGCCCTTGGAGGCGATGGCTGGTGGTACCCCGGTAATTACCAGTCACAACTCCTCTTTTCCGGAAACCAGTGGTCCGGCCGCGCTAATGATTAACCCATCCAGTATTAGTCAGTTATCTGACGCTATGCACCAGCTTTGGAACGATGAAAATTTGCGTCAGCAGTTAATCTTGGCTGGCAAAATCCAATCTACCAAGTTTAACTGGCAAAAAACCGCCGAGGAGACATTGAATGTATTGACAGAACCTTAGATAGGGTGTAATATATAGAGACAAGTTGAAGTACCCATTTCGGGCAAGATGGGCTTTGAAGCCCCTTAAAAAATCAAATAACAAGGAGAACTGGCCATGCCTAATAAAGTGGTCGGTAGCATGTCGGATTGGTCTGGCGTGCTAAAGGATTTATTCCGTCAAATTGATGACGGAAGCATCACACTGGAAACGATCAAAGCGGTTGTTGGGCACTGTGGTCCAGACAAGATTGCCGATCTCTTGGTCGACTGGACCATATTCTGGTCCAAACGCGGTTTTGCCATCGGCGACATCTCCGTTCCCGAAAAACGTCCCGGCTTTGACCGGCTACTGGTCATCCCGCAAGGTCTGACCATCGAACAGGTCTTCGGGATTTGTCAAAAGCTTTTCAAAGTCTGGCGCTACACCAACCAAGATTTAGATGAAGCCATACCGACCAACGATCGCACATCGACAAACGGCTCATACGCCATCTGGGTGCGCGATCGAGTAGAAGCAGATGAGGAATTCAAAAACCAATCTGCCAATACTCTCAAAGCCGTTGGTCATACCGGCATTACCGTTCTGGAACGCCTGATCTACGAAGCCAAATACTTCGACGAGACCGGCAAGCACCTCGACATTACCAATATCACTCTTTGTGCGGGGTCGCGTTATTCCGATGGTGGTGTGCCGGTCGTGAGCTGGGACGGCGGCAATGCCAAGCTGTTCTTGGGCTGGTGCGATCCTGGCTATGCCAGCGGTCTTCTGCGGTCCCGTGCGGTAGTTGCTTGAAATCTTTCCCTGGTAGCTTGTACCTGTTTCCCTTCGGGGCTTCACTGATGAAGCCCCGATTTTATTTTTCTGAATTTGCGCTATGCTGAATCTGGCTAATACAATCGGTCTTGTCCGCAAGGACAGATAGCGATTTGCCTCCGCCAATCGGCGGAAATAACGAAACTACTTGTCTGGTTCCAGTGAGGACAGTGCCTCTTAAAAAAATCCGGCTGTGTTGCCGGCAAACGCAGGAAATCTTGAAAAAAATTTTCGGTGAAATAGATAGAACCAGACAAATTAACGGGTTCGCGTAATTCCGATGGTAATGTGCCGAACGTGAACTGGAACAGCGACAATACCAAGCTGAACTTGAACTGGTACAATCCTGACAATGCCAACGATAATCTGCGGTCCCGTGCGGTAGTCTCGGCTAAAAGAGTCCTCAGGGCTCTTTTAGCTATTATGGAGATATTTTATCCAGCCATTAGTCATTTTAGAAATTTCCTGTAGTTCCGATTCTAGCTCAACGTATTTTTGAATTTGAATTATATTTAAATCGGGGGTCATTCGGATCAGTCTTTTTAAAACCTCAATTTTTATTCTAGCTTTGCAAAGCAGTGGCATCTTTGAGTTTCTATTTTCAAACGATGCGGAGATAATCAATTCCGCTAATGCAAGACATATACTTTCAATTTTTGAAAAAATACCAAGTCGGTCTCGCTTGGAAATTTTATGACTCAAGACATAAATTGTCTTGTACAACTCACAAACCCTATGTACCAAACTGATTGTTTCGCCGGGGGGGGGGCTTAATAGTCATGTTTTTGCTGAGATAATTTCTTTAGCCAATTTGTTTTTAGCTTGGCAAGAGTTTAAGCAGGGGAAAACCAAAAAACTGGATGTTCGACAATTTGAGTTTAATCTGGAAGACAATTTATTTGAGTTGCACTCTGAGCTGGTTTTAAAAACTTATCGTCATTCTGATTATACCGCATTTTATATCACTGACCCCAAGTTAAGACATATTCACAAGGCCTGTGTGCGTGATAGAGTGTTGCATCACGCCGTATTCAGGATCCTCTATCCGATCTTTGATAAGGTGTTTATTTTTGACTCCTACTCCTGTCGAGTTGGTAAGGGTACACATCAGGCAGTCAAGCGATTAAAACAATTCTGTCAAAAGGCTAGTCGCAACAACTTTCAAAATCTTTATGCTTTGAAATGCGATGTTAAGAGATTTTTTGATT
>MGKD01000025.1 GCA_001794605.1 Candidatus Yanofskybacteria bacterium RIFCSPHIGHO2_12_FULL_45_19b
CCACGCCATATTTTTCAATTACCTCCCAAGGATTAACAATGTTACCTTTAGATTTTGACATCTTCTGCCCCTTTTCATCCAACACGTGACCATAGGAGATAACATTTTTGTAGGCTGGCTCACGTCCCAACAGAGTTGAAACTGCTAACAATGAATAGAACCAACCACGGGTTTGGTCAATCGCCTCACAAATAAAGTCGGCCGGAAATTGTTTACCGCCATCGACTAACTCCTTATTTTCAAACGGATAATGCCACTGCGCATAGGGCATCGCGCCGGAGTCAAACCAAATATCCCCTACTTCGGGCACTCGCCGCATTGGCCCATGGCACTGCTCGCAAGCTAAAACTATTTCATCGATAAAAGGTCGGTGTGGATCAAGTCGGTGATCTGAACCTAAGGGGTAGTTTTTCAAGCTAACCGCGCACCATTCACCCTGCGCAAGATAACTTTCTTTACGCGCTAGCAACAATTCTTCATCCGATTGCACCGTCATTACCCCACGCAGAATCCACAGTGGATCACCATGACTGACGATCAAAATATTTTTGCCCTCATATTTCGCGTCAATTTCGCGAATAAAATCGCCTGTGCGCTGCCGCACCATTTCCCAACTCTCTCCCCCGCCAATGGTTTTTTTGAATCCGGCGGGTGATAAATCTAGCGCCTGGTGCACCTCCTCAATCGGCCTACCGGATAACTCGCCATGATTGAATTCGCGCAAACGCGCATCATAGATTATTTCCGTTCCAAATTCTTGGGCAATAATTTCGGCTGTTTCCCTGGTACGAATAAAATCGGAAGAAAAAATTGCTTCCAACTTGCCAAATTTTTCGTGCAAAATTTTGGCCTGCTTAGCAACGGCTTTTCCCCCAGACTCCGTGATATGGATCGGATCTTCCAGCTTTGAACTGGCTAGCTGATTAGCCTCATCATCGCGCTCACCATGGCGCATCAAAATATATTTATTAGCCGGTCGGAAACGTTTGGCTTCTAGCTCAGCATAACTCCCGATCACGGTGTGCAATTTACACTCCTTACACTCCCAGATTGGTAAGGGCGTGCCCCAGTAGCGTTCACGCGAAAAAGCCCAGTCGCGAATATTGCGCAACCACTCACCAAACCGCCCCTCTTTTAGATGTTCCGGGTACCAGTTAATTTTTTCATTGTTAGCGATTAACTCCTCCTTTAACTTGGTCATACCAATAAACCAAGCGTCCGTCGCGTAATAAAGTAGTGGTGTGCTACAGCGCCAGCAGAAGGGATAGTCGTGCGTGTAGGGCTCTTCTTTAAACAGTTGGCCGTGCTCTTTCAACTGATTAATAACCAATGCCTCGGTTTTGGGATCTTTGACATAAAGTCCGGCTAGCCCTGGTACACTAGCAACAAAGTTGCCATTTTTATCAACGGTATGGTATTTAGGCAAACCCAGTTGATCTCCCAAGACATAGTCATCCTCACCATACATTACGGCAGTATGTACTACGCCGGTACCATCGGTGGTAGTAACAAAATCAGCCGGGTAGATTTGATAAGATTTCTCGTTCTGTAGTTCCGGAATATTGAACAATGGCTCATACTTTAGCCCAACTAGATCCTTACCCATAACCATATCTTTTAGATATTCAACAGTCACTGGATCACTTCCACCAAAAACTTTATCCTCAACAATTGGATTGGCAGCTAAAATAAGATACTCAACTCCGTTTTTGTCCATTTTTTTTGCAATTCTATATTCTAAATTTTCTCCCACCGCTAATGCGACATTGCCCGGTAACGTCCATGGTGTGGTGGTCCAAGCGAGAATATATACTGGAACTCCTTGCTCAATTCTTAATTCATGATTCTTGATTCTAAACTTAAGATAAACCGAGTTTTCCGTTACCGACTGATAGCCCTGCGCCAACTCATGACTGGAGAGGGCGGTACCACAACGCGTGCAGTAAGGCACCACTTTGTGACTTTTGAATAATAAGTCACGCTTATTAATCTGACTTAAGATAGACCAAAGACTTTCAATATATTTCGGATCGTAGGTAATGTAAGGATCTTTCAGATCCAGCCAAAAACCAATCCGTTTAGTAAAACGCTCCCACTCTTCTTGATACAACCAAACATTTTCGCGCGCCTTTTGATTAAAATTAGCCACCCCATATGCTTCGATTTCTCGTTTTGATTTCAAACCAAGCGTTTTTTCGGTTTCGATCTCTACTGGCAAACCCTGGGTATCCCAACCGGATTTACGCAAAACAAAATACCCGCGCATAGTTTTGTAGCGATTAAACAGGTCTTTGAAAGCACGGCCAATAAAGTGATGAATACCCGGACGACCATTAGCGGTCGGTGGCCCTTCAAAAAAAACAAAGGGTTTAGCTTTGCGCCGTTGTGCAAGACTTTTCTCAAAAATTTTATTCTCCTCCCAAAATTTTAGGGTGGCTTCTTCGCGTTGCTGAGGAGTTAGTTCTTCGTTTGCCATTGTGATGTTCTTTGGTTACTATTATTTACGATATGATAAAAAAATATTTTCCTAATTTTCTTTTATTGTTAGCGGTCGTGGCTTTGAACACGGTTACCTACTATGCCATTCCAGAAACTTATGATCGTCTCCATCTGAATAAACTAATGCATTTCCTTGGCGGTTTTGGTATTGCCTTACTTTTCTCTACCTATTTTTCGCACCGCCTCAACCATCTACCTGCTTTAGATTTTTTCCTCATTATTGTTGGATATACGATGCTAGTTGGAATTTGCTGGGAGTTTGCAGAATATTCAGCTCGCTATTTTCCACCGATTGACCACTACTTTTATATCGGCGATCTGACTGACACACTGAGAGACCTCCTATCTGATCTCTTTGGTGGTTTTCTCGTCGCACTACATCTGCTCTGGCGTCGTCAGGCCTAACAATTTAAGGCCACTTTTCAATACGATAACCGATCCGGCTACCAGGGTCAATCGTAATGCCACGCGTTCTGCCGCGCCACCAATTACTCGACAAGTTTCATAAAAACGACTCACGGCTCCAGCTAAATCTAATAGATAGCTAGCAATACGATGCACCTGCCAATCGTTCACGGTGTCACTTAAAATCTCTGGCCAGCGCAAAATCTGCATGGCCAAAGCCCGCTCCTCAGTTTGATAAGCCAACCCGGTCGCTCCGCCGGTTAGATTTTGCGCTTGGGCTTGTTGTAATATTTTTGACATGCGCACCAAAGCGTACTGGATATAATAAACTGGGTTCTTGCTGGATTCCTCTTTCGCCAATGAAAAATCAAAATCCATCTGACTATCCATTGATTTCATTAAGAAGAAAAATTTCACCACATCCGCCGGTACCTCGTCCAGCAAACTATCGAGCGTAATAAACTTACCCGCCCGTTTAGACATCTTAAACTTTTCACCTTTGTCCAAAAAAGTTACTACCTGATAAATCATCAAATGAAACTTGTCTTCCGGTAAACCGAGCGCGCGTAAACCGGTTTTGATGCGCACCACGTCACCATGATGATCCGCTCCCAAAATATAAATCATCAAATCGTAACCGCGTTGCGCCTTATTAATCGCGTAAGCGAAATCGGAAAGGATATAAGAGGTAAAACCATCGGATTTACGAATAACAATATCTTTATCTAAGCCGAACTGAGTGGCCTTAAACCACAACGCTCCCTCCTGTTCATAAGAAAGATTTTTCTCCGCCAGTGTTTCAAGTAACGCCTTAATTTCGCCACCGTTCTGCAGACTGCTTTCTTGAAACCAGATATCATGCACCACGCCAAAACGCGCCAGTGACTGCTTAATCGCCTCAATCATCTTGGGCATCGCAAAAGCGCTGGCTTTTTCGGAAATTGTCGCTAAATCATCTAGCGAGCCATCGTGTAGCTCAGTCAATTTAAACTCGGCCGCCAGATCATTAATGTACTCGCCTTGATAGAGTTCTTCGCCCCACTCAGTTTTTCCGCCAGATAACTCAATAAACTTTTTCGCCACTGACTCACCCAGAATTCTCACCTGGCGACCGATATCATTGAGAAAATACTCCTTGTCGACCGTATTACCAAAAAATTTAAAAACATTGGCCAGCGCCTCACCATAAGCGGCGGAACGGCCATTGCCCAAGGTTAACGGGCCAGTCGGATTAGCCGAAACGAACTCGATATTAATTTTCCTCGGCTCGCCAGTTGATTTACCAAAATCCTCCCCCTGCTTTACCGCCTTGTCCAAGTCTTCGTTTAGAGCCGGATCCTTCAAATAGAAGTTAATAAAGCCTGGTCCGGCTACTTCTATTTTCTCTAACCAAGCCCGATCGTCAGCGTCGGCTGTAAGTTTAGTAACTATCTCTTCCCCCACCTGGCGCGGATCTTGGCCAGTTTGTTTAGCCAAAACCATAGCCAAGTTACTGGCATAATCGCCAAAATTTTTCTCCCCCGCCGATACAGCAAAAACCGTATCCACTGGAGCTAGGCCAGCTAATTTTGTTCGAATTTTCTCTCTAAACACCCCAATAGCATAACATTTAGCCTCGCCTGTGTTAAGATGGAGTTAATTGCATGTTTAGCGAAGAACAACAAACGATTGAAGCGGTAAAAAGGGTGGCCCCAGCCGTGGTTAGCATTGTGGTGAGTAAGGCCATGCCAAAAACTAAAACACACTCTGGCACACTTGATGCCTGGCTTAAACCGACCGTGCCCGCTGGCAAAAAGCTCTCCCCCCATGCTCTAAAGCTAGACGATCTAGAAACCGAACCAACCAAGATTGGCGGTGGCTCTGGCTTTATTGTTGATGCCAGTGGAATTATTCTTACTAATAAACACGTGGTGCTAGACTCCCAGGCCGAATATCAAGTAGTCACGGCTGACGAAAAAGAATATCCCGCCCAAGTAGTCACCCGAGATCCCATTAATGACATCGCGATTTTAAAAATTCTTGCCACCGATCTGCCCATTGTTACGCTTTCTACTGCGCCAATCGAACCCGGTCAGACAGTTTTAGCGATCGGTAACGCGCTGGGACTTTTTTCTAATACCGTATCCAAAGGTATCGTCTCGGGTTTGTCTCGCCAAATCTCCGCCGCCATGCGGGGTGAGTCCAGTGGCCAGGAGTCAGTGGTGGAAGAGTTGCGTGGGGTGATTCAAACCGACGTAGCCATCAACCAGGGCAATTCTGGTGGACCACTGATTAATTTATCCGGTGAGGTGATTGGCATTAACACCGCGGTAATTTTTGGCGCACAAAATATTAGCTTCGCTCTACCGATTCACTGGGCCAAAGATGACTTGCACGACTTACATGAGTACGGCCATATCGTCCGCCCTTACATCGGCTTACGCTATCTGGCTATTAATCCAGAAATTAAAAAGAAATATAAACTGTCGGTTGATCAGGGTGCTTTAGTTACTAAAGAACATGTCCCGCACAGCCAGGCAGTCATCAAAGATTCACCAGCCGATCAGGCCGGACTAAGCGATGGTGATATTGTTTTATCAATCGCCGACGAAGTCATTGATGTGCACACCGATCTTTCTGACATCATTCAAAAACATCACGTCGGCGATAAACTTGAAGTAACCTATCTCCGCTCTGGCAAAGAAAAGAAAACTGAGATAGCACTAGAAGAAAGAAAATAAGCGCTCGTTATGATCTGCTACAGTTTTTAGTCTCTCTGAGCACACTCAAAAGGGTGGATTGCATGGTTGGTGAGCAGTAAAATAGTAGATCACTGCGAACCAAATCCACGCTTTTGAGTGAGTGACAAAACTCGCTGGGTTTTGGAACAGTGATCGGAGAGACAAAAACGAAAACAATAAACCAACGCCGCAAGAAGTGCCTCAACTTAGAACGCTTGGCACAGACTAATTTTCATAATAAGATAAGCGTGGATAAACTGTTTTGATCTATGACCACCTTCGCCACTAATCCACGTGCGACCTTTGACTACCAGATCCTCGAAACCATCGAGGCGGGTTTAAAATTGACTGGGCACGAAGTCAAAGCAGTTAAAGCTGGGAAATGCTCACTGCGCGGTAGTTATGTCAAAACTAGTGGTACGGATTTAATTTTAATTGGCGCTACTATCTCACCTTACCAGCCCAGTAATCTACCGCCCGACTATGAACCCGATCGCTCGATTCAACTACTGATTAAAAAAAGTGAGAGTAAAAAACTGGCACAAGAATTGGAAACCGCTGGCCTAACTCTGGTGCCGTTAAAACTCTACAGCAAAAACAACTTGGTAAAACTAGAGATCGGCCTGGCCCGCGGTAAGAAAAAATACGACAAACGTGAGAGCATTAAAAAACGAGAGTTTGAGCGTAAAGAAAAACGGGGCGCCTAAGGCGCCCTGTTTTTCTTTATTCCGTAATTTTTTGCCGCACCTCTTCCAGTTCAGCCTCGTCAGTCAGTTTTTGCACCATCTCGTCGTCTACCCATTTATCCGCCGCGGCTTTTTGCTCAACAGTTAACTTCTGCCAGGCTTCGTCTTGACGCTCCTCCCAACTAGCAATATCAGTCGCCAACTCTTTTAGCCCCTCGTGTTCTTTTTCTAGTGACTCCAACAAGCCACTCAGCACCGCCTCCGGCATACGATCCAATCCATCCATCAACTCATTCTTAATTTCCGGATCGAGTGGCGACTCTGCCAACAAGCGAGCAATCTTATCACCGATTTCTTTTTGTGCACTGTTTAGATCGTCCATCCCGTTTGAGGTAGCCCGCCCCAGGTCTTTCAGACCGCGCTGCGCGCGGGCGAGACCTCAAACGGGATCCATGGTTAATTTTTATTTTATAAAGCTAGGCCAATTGCCCGCAAGAAAGTTAGTGGAAGCTGCAGTTTCATTCCAGCCGGTAGGGTACGAGAATTAAGGAAGCCGTCTGCCGTGCGGTTTAGCCACTCCTGTTCATAAACATGGTTAAGATCGATCGTTTGTTTGGTGAACTCTTGAATCGCAGTATTATCTAAATTGACACCGTGCTGTGAGGCTAGCTCCTTAATCGTGGTCCAAACATTGTTGTGCATCTCGGTAGAGAGAGCCTGCCTAACTCCCTCAACGGCAGTCGCTCCGCCTTGACCCACCCCTTCGCCCACCTTGGCGCTAGTATAAATTTTAGCCATGACCGCATCACTAGCTAGTTTACTCAGATAATACCAACCGGTCGCCGCCAGGGCCAATTCTACCCCACCATAGACGTAGCGTCGCTTCCATTTATCATCTAGGGTCTTTCGTGTCTCAGTGATAAAATCTTTCTTTTGCTCTCTAGCCAAACCGTTACCCATTTTGGATAAACGCGCACGCAAATCATTTTCTAGAGCAGACATTTTTTCGTCAGTGATAACCTTCTCACCAGTTCTGGCAGTGCGGTAACTCATAAACTTTGAGTTGGTCTCCAATCGTTTAACCAATTCGCTCTTGGTCTGTTTGATTACCTCTTCCGACCAGGCCACATTGACACGTTCTTTCTTTTTGGTGATTGCCTCAGATATATCTTCGTACTCGTCCGGATTAAGGTCACGGCCCAATAACTCGGCTGTGGTCTGCATCTCATAGGCTTCGTCATAAGCCGCCTGGAAATCTAAATTCTCAGTTTGTTGAATCTCCTTGGCCAGTTTTTCCATCTCTTCGCCGGTCTTCTTTGTGCCAACCCTAAACTTTTCTGCCTGATGGAAGTCCCACCAACCAAAAGTAGCCACACCCAGTAGTCGTTCCTTGGTCGGCGCCCAAACCTTTTTCCCCTTTTCTTTGTAATCTAAGTATTTATCTTTAACAAAGCTCTTAAAACGTTTACCCATTGGCTCTTTGCCATCACGTGACTTCCAAAACTCACGCCAGGCGTCTAACTGCCCAGTTGGTGGTTTTTCGCCACGAGCCGGTTCAGTTTTCTTTTCTCGTTTTGATTTCCAGAAACCACGGCTACCCTCAACTGTAACATTGTGTACGTTAAAAGTCGGGCCAGCCGGTTCTGCGGTAGGTGGAATTGGCGGTATTTCTGGCTCTGGCTCTGGTTCCGGCTCCGATTCTGGCGCTTCAACTTCTTCAGCTGGCTCCGGCTTTTCTACATTCGGAATTGGTGGAACTACTGGTTCCGGTTCTACATCAATCGGTCTTTCTTTTTCTAATAGGTCGAAAACTTTTTCGGTCAAACCACCCACATTCGGTAACCAGTTGTGCCAGTTCTCCATGATTCTTCTCTTTTCTGCAAACAAACGCCGCATTTCTTCAATCGTTGATATCAGCCCGGCGGGAAAAACAAAACCCTTGCCATCTGGCTGAGGTATTCCTCCATACTTGTACAACACAGCAAAAAGTTCTTCGAAGTTTTTTGCACGAGCAACCTCTTTACTAAACTTTTTTTCGTTAAACAAATCAACCACTTCTGCATTACGAGAAGGAGCATCTTCGCCAGAAATCACTGGAGGAGTTGGCACTAACGCCTCTGAATTTGGCATTGCCTCGCTCTCAGTTGCTGGTATCACTTCAACAACCGGCTCTGGTTGTTGCGACTCTGGCGACACTTCAGTTTTTTTAGTCCGCCCCCCCACCCTAAAAACCGCCGCATCTTTGGTTGTTGGCTCAACCCCCATCTCCTTGAGTCGATTAATAAACCAGTCCAGCGTGTGGGTATCTTTGTATTCACTACCAGTTGGCAGATCCCAATCAACTTCAGAGATCTCGTTTTGTAATTTAAGATAACGTTTTTTAATACGGCTCAACAAACTAGCGTCCGGAGGCACCCCTATTCCACCAGCCACATTGTCACGCATGGTTTTTGCCATTTCTGCCAATTTAATAAACTCAATATTTTTATTGAGATAATCAATTTCATCCTCACGACTCATTTCTCCAGCCTGCTCTGGTGCCACCACAGACTCCTCCTCTGCCAACTTAGGTTTGGCCAATTCTGGCACTGGTGCTTTTTCTATTGGTACAACTTCTTTTTTCTTTTTGGGTCCACCGCCCAACAGAATAGATTCTCTAGGCATAAAAAATAAGAGTTAGCTTATGGTTAACTATACCATTTTAAGAGTAGCTAGTTGTCAACAACAACTAAAATCCGCCAATCAGGCGGATTTTAGTTGTTTATTTGCGCTTGGCTTTAGAGCGTTCGTTTTCGGTGAGATATTTTTTACGCAGACGCAGGGCTTGGGGGGTCACCTCCAGCAGTTCGTCATCATCTAAAAAGTCGATTGCCTGCTCCAAGGTAAACGCTACTGGCGGAGCTAGCGCAATTGCGTCATCGTTGCCCTTGGAGCGCATGTTAGTCAAAGCTTTACCTTTACAAACATTAATCGCAATTTCTTCTTTACGACTATTGAGACCGATAATCATACCCTCATAGACTTGGGTAATCGGCGGAATAAAAACCGTACCACGACCTTGGGCCACTTCTAAACCAAAGGCGACCGCCTTGCCGGTCTCCGATGCAATCAAAACACCGTTACGGGTACGGGCTGGCGCATCCGCTATTGGTTGATAACCCAGCAATACACTATTAATTACCACCGTCCCCTTGGTGCCAGTCACTAGTAAATTGCGTAAACCCAAAAAATTGCGCGTACTGATATGGTAAACCAAACGTGAGTAACCATTGTGATGGTTGATTAAGTCCACCATGGTCGCCTGGCGACGTCCAAACTCGGTAGTAATCACGCCCATGTACTCTTCGGGAATATCAATGGTTACTTCTTCAAATGGTTCCAGTTTCTTCGGCACGCCAGAGCCAGGCGTAGGTGGCACCTCTTTGATAATTACCTCCGGTTTCGAGACTTCTAACTCAAACCCTTCTCGACGCAAAGTTTCAATTAAAATTGAGAGATGCAGTTCACCCCGTCCAGAAACCAAAAAATCCGTACCACCTAGCTGTTCCAGACGCATGCCGACGTTAGTCTCTAGTTCACGCTCTAAACGTTCGGCAATCTGGCGTGAAGTTAAGAAAGTTCCCTCCTGACCCTTAAAGGGCGAGGTGTTGGGGCCAATGCGAATACGCAAAGTTGGTTCCTCGATATTAATTACCGGTAAGGCCTCCGGCGCGGCGGCGTCAGCCACGGTCATGCCAATATGCGCTTCCGGAATGCCCGTCAAAGCGACAATTTCACCCGCTTCCGCTTCTGCTACTTCGGTTCGGTTTAATCCCTGAAAAACAAAAATCTTATCAATTCTTCCACTGGTATGGGCGCCAGCATGATCAATCACCACCACCGCATGACCGCTCTCCACCTTTCCACGGGTGATGCGACCGATAGTATACTTGCCCTGATAGCTATCACGATCTAGATTGGTTACCAAAATCTGTAATGGTTGATCCACCTCTACTTCCGGTGCTGGGATATGTTCTATGACTTTTTCAAAAATTGGTGCAAAGGTGGCCGGACCAGCAATTTCTTCCGCCGTCGGAATATGATCCCACGCTTTACCTTCGCGACCAATCGCGTAAACCGTGGCGTAATCTAGATGATGATCGGCCGATGACAGGTTGAGAAATAGATTAATCACCTCATCGATGGTACGCTTAATGTCGGCGCCAGGTTTGTCGATTTTATTAATCACTAAAATAATCTTCAAATTCATCTCGATCGCCTTTTTCAAGACGAATTTAGTCTGTGGCATGGGCCCCTCTTGCGCATCTACTAACAATAAGGCACCATCCGCCATATTTAAAGTGCGCTCCACCTCGCCACCAAAGTCAGCATGGCCCGGAGTGTCGATAATATTAATTTTGGTGCCGTTATAATTTACCGAGGTGTTTTTGGCCAAAATAGTAATACCCCGCTCACGCTCTAGGTCATTGGAGTCCATAATCAGGTCCCTACTCAACTCCTCGGCCTTAGCGTGAAAGGTGTTGGATTGCTTCAATAAAAAATCGACCAGCGTGGTTTTGCCATGGTCAACGTGCGCAATGATAGCGATATTGCGAATGTTTGAGATCGTCTTCTTCATAACCGAACATTGATTGTATAGCAAAATAAAGCTGATTGCAACTATAAAAAGAGTCCAGAGTGGCGGTAGAATAGGGCCTGGTTATCCCCTTCGCCGGGAGCTAATTTTCGCTATAATCAGTCAATGCGTATCGGGAAAAAAATCTTCTTTTTAGGTGGTATCTTTTTTGTTGGTTTGATCGCGATTGGTTACGGGGCGGGCTATTTAACTTTCAAAGGTATTAGTGAAAAAGCTCCGGCGAATATTTCCGCCGCTCAACCCGAAACCGATCCTTATCGTGCTTTTTTGGCCGAAGTGTTTGATAAAGTAAAAACCAACTACTGGGAGAAGACTACTGACGAACAGCTAGCCAACCTGTACAAACTGGCCACGGCCAAGGTGGCCCAAAAAGACGCCACGGAACTTACTCTCACAACCACTGACCTGGCTGGTGTACAAAAATTAATTGCTGAACAAATTAAAGATTTAGCTGACGACAAGAAAAAAGAATTTATCACCGGCGTAACCGATGTCGTGCTCGCCAACTTAAAACCGTTCGGCCGTAGTCGTTTGTACAGCGCCAAGCAGGAAAAAGAACTGCGCGACACTGTCAGCAACGTCGACACCAGTACTGACCTTTATGCGGCTCTGGGAATTGGTAAGGACGCTAGTGAAAAAGACATCACCACGGCCTACCAGACACAAGGTGAAAAACTGCAAGCCGACAAATCCCCCGAAGCCGTCCAAAAACTGGCTTTGGTGCAACGCGCCTACGAAGCGCTGGCTAAACCAGAGAATAAAAAACAGTATGATCAAACCAAAGTCGAGCCAACGGTAATTTACCGCTTTATCACCCCGGACATCTTCTATATGCACCTCACCAAGTTTTCTCCTCAATCATTCGATGAGTTGCAAGCGGTGGCTAATTCAGTTAAAACCTCCCCCACTACTTTAATTTTTGACCTGCGTGGCAATGTTGGTGGAGCCATTGATATATTGCAATACTTCCTCGGTCCGTTTATCGGCCCTGATCAGTACGCTTACGAGTTTTTCCATCAAGACGAAAAAACTCCCTTCAAGACTAAGGTGGGTTGGCTAGAAAGTTTAGTACGTTACAAAAAAGTAGTGATTTTAACGGACGGCCAAATGCAGTCCTCCGCCGAAGTAATGGCGGCAACTTTAAAAAAATACAACGTGGGTGTGTTGGTAGGCACTACCACTAAAGGCTGGGGTACGGTGGAGCAACTGATTCCGATGGAAAAACAACTCTCACCAGATGAAAAATATACCTTGCTCTTAGTGCACAGTTTGACCTTACGCGAAGATGGTCAACCGATCGAAGGCAAAGGGGTTGACCCAACCATCAACATCACCGACAAGAACTGGCCTAAAGAATTGTTGGCCCACTTCAACAACCCCGAACTCATTACCGCCGTAAAAAACCTCATCAAATAGTATTTAAAAATGATACAGCCCTCGTCTGCCTTACGGCAGACGAGGGCTTGCTTTGCTCCTGCGCTGGTGGGACAAGGACTTGAAAAATCAGACCGAAGAAAGACTTGTGTGGGATATAGATGGCAGAAAATTCTACGGAGTTTCTGCTCCCACCATTGCCTTGGCGGGTCATCCAGTCACCCCAGATCACAGCTCCGTAATCCCGAAGAACCTGGTCCCGCTTCTGGATCACTCGATCCAGCTCGCCACCAAAATCCAAAAGTCGCTCTTCACCTTTCAGCCGAAATCCCCATGGACGAGATTCGACTACCAGACGAAACTCTTGCTTGATCGGCTGGAGCTCTTTGTCCATCTCCCTCTGGAACCCTACAAGATCCCAGGAGAGAAATAGACCTGATACTGCAAAAACTGAAAAAGCGATGGTCGCCGAAGCAAGAAAAAGCTTAACTCCGTCGACGACCTCAAACCTGTCCTTGGAAATACGGGCCATCCACGCCACGGCGCGAACCGTGGCCAGACCGATTAGCACAGCGGAGAACAAATCCAAAATGACCAGAACAATAGCCATTCTCATCAATGGTACAATCATCTTTACCCCCTAGATGCCTTGGTTTAGGTTTTCAACAAGAACTCGATTTATATATTATACCACAACCTAACTAATAAGTACAACAAAGGCCGCAAAAACGTATCGCCCAGGTGGTTTTTAGCTAAGCAGGCATAGCCAAGCCCCTCTCCTTCATCTGCCCTATAGCCGAGTGGCTTGCCCTGAATTTACTGAAGGGCTATAAATTGAGCCGAACCGACTGAAAGCTAGCCGGTAACAGAAAATTGGAGGGAAAAGCTCCCGCCACTTGCTGGCGGGAGCTGAGTTTTAGACCAGGTACCAATTTTTGTCGGCTAGCTGAAGGAGAGAGGCGTAAATTTACCCACACGGTCTATCGGCAGAGGAAGAGAGGGGCGAGCAGAGTTGACACTACCCCAGTTCCCCCAGCTCCCTAATCGCCTTCTCATAATTCTCAATCGCCTCCCGTGCTTCCGCGTAACTAACTTGATAGTCCGGATTATGCGCAATAGTATTGCGTAGTTTGTGCGCCGACCAAAGATTATCCAAAGTAGCCAAGTCGCCCGGTTGCATCAACATTAAACGCTCGCCGAAAGTATCGCCGGGATATTTTGCCTTCTTTAGTAGATCATCTAAAATCTTGTCCGCCTCAATCACCGCAAAACGCCACTCGGCCGCATTGGTGGATTTAATATGTTCCCGTACCTCCTGCCAACGGGCATCAAAAATATCCTCACCCGGTTTTTTCGCTTCCGGCGAAGCAGTGACAGTTTTACGTAAAATTGCCAGTCGCTCATTCCAGTAGCGATCAATTTTCAATAACGCCACCACCAAAATAGCCGCCAATAAAACCGATAACCCGATACCGATATCGCGCACCGTGCTAAGCGCTCCTTTATAATCAAAATCTTTTGCCCTGCTAGCCACCGTAGCCCCAATATCAGCTAGGCGTGAATTACCATTGGCATCGAGCAAGGAAAATCTGTCTAAGGTGTGACCATAGAGTTTGCTAATAGATTGCTGGGCGAGATCGTTGATTGCTTGGTTGCTAAGATTATCTGCCATGTTTATTTGGTTGCTTGTTCATACTGATGAGCCACCCGTAAAATGGTGGCCTCGTCAAACTTGGCACCAATAATGTGTAGGCCGACGGGTCGTCCCGATGCTCGCCTCGCCGACTCGGCCTTCGTAGCCACTTCGGCGTAGGAGGCAGCCTCTGGCGTAGCGCAGGCCGACGTTGCCTGGTTTTGAAGCTCGCGCGTTGAGCTTACCCTTGTTCCCTCGTCCCGAACCAAACCACAGGGTACCGAGAGGGCTGGCAAGCCAGCCAGATTGACTGGCACAGTATAAACATCGGCCAGATACATTGCTAGTGGATCCGCCTTCTCACCAATTTTAAAGGCTGGGGTAGGTGTAGTTGGGCCAACCAGCACATCGCAATCAGCAAAGGCTTTTTCAAAATCCTGGATAATTAGGGTGCGCACTTTCTGGGCACGTAGATAGTAGGCATCATAATAGCCAGAAGACAGCGCGTAGGTACCCAGAATTATCCGTCGACGCACTTCGGCACCAAAGCCCTTACCACGGCTATCTTGATAGATTGCTAATAAATCTGCGCCAGCCCGCTCTGACAGCCCATAACGCATACCATCAAAACGTGCCAAGTTAGAAGAAACCTCTGACGGCATAATCAAATAATAGGTAGCCAGGGCATAGCGACTATGCGGGAGACTAACTTCAACAATCTTTGCTCCTAGCTCCTCTAGCTTAGCAATGGCCTGCTTGGTTTTTTCCGCTACCGCTGGATCCAATCCATCATCAAAAAATTCTTTAGCTACTCCCACCCGCAACCCCTTAATTGACTTATCCAAATCAGCCGTAAAATCTGGCACGGTCTCGATCGCAGTAGTAGAATCCATGGTATCCTGACCGCATAGATAGTTAAGCAGGAGAGCAGAATCGTAAACATTTTTAGTCAGAGTGCCAATTTGATCAAGGCTAGAAGCCATTGCAATCAAGCCGTGACGCGACACTCGTCCATAAGTCGGTTTAATACCTACCACCCCACAAAAAGCGGCTGGCTGGCGAATAGAACCGCCCGTGTCAGAACCCAGCGCCGCCACAGCTAAACCAGCCGCCACTGCCGCGGCTGAACCACCACTGGAGCCACCCGGCACGCGCTCATGGTCTAATGGATTTTTAGTTACCCCAAAAGCAGAATTTTCAGTAGAAGAGCCCATCGCGAACTCATCCAAATTAGTTTTTCCCAAAAAATTTGCCCCCGCACTACGTAGTTTACTAATCACGGTGGCATCATAGACGGCACGGTGGTTAGCCAAAATTTTTGAACCCGCCGTAGTAATCTCACCCTTGATACAGATATTATCTTTGATGGCTAACTGCACGCCAGTCAGCGGGCCAGCAGAATCAATCTCAGGTTTATCATTTACCGATAGATAAGCGTTTAACTCTGGATTTTCTTTTTCAATTAAATTTAAAAACTCCTGGCGCAACTCGCCAGCCGTAAACTCCCCAGCCTTAATACCAGTTTGAACATCTTTAATTGTTAGTGCTTTAATATCCATTGGGGGATTAATGACAAATGACTAAATCCAAATGACTAAACAATGACAAAATCCTAAATCCTAATATTTGGCATTTGCCATTTGAATTTGATTTGTCATTAGTCATTGGAAATTTGGCATTTCTATTTTAGTATCGCTTTTACTTTAACAAACCCATCCTTCTGTTCGGGTGCCTGTTCAAGCATCGCCCCAACCACTCCCGGATCTGCCACTGTTGGAACATCTGGCCGAGTGATATTAACCGCCCCACTAGCGATAGTGGTGGGAACAACACCGTCTACGGGTAGTTCTTTAAGTTGTTCCATAAAATTCAAAATCAGGGACAATTCGCCCTGTAGTTTAGACTTCTCTTCTGCACTTAACTTAATCCGTGCTAGATCAGCAATGTATTGTATCTCTGCGTCTTTTAACATACTCATAACATACTCACACCCTGTCTACCGGTAATTCCATTTTATAACTTTTACAACTCTACCCTAACAAAAAAACCTGAACTTCCAAAATCTACAATCTTGGCGCGATCGCGCCAAGATTGTAGATTTTGTCACTATAGTCCATAATATTTTTTAACCTCCTCCTCTCTGGTTCCCAAATCAAAAGCAAACAAAATATCAATATACTCATTCAATTTATACTGTTCAGCAATTATACCGAGTGCTTGTTCACAAACATAAGGAAAAACATAAACGCTCTTCTGTAAGGCATAAAAACCAAAACCTTTTATCTTCTTTTGAAAATAACTACGCCGGTTATGTAGCTGTTTTGGTATATCAAAAATAATTATCCGCCAGCGTTTATCCCACTTTTTTAGTTTTATTTGTTCTTGAAAGTAGTTAAGTCGGTGTTTTTTAAACCAAACGTTGCCCTTTTTAGTAAAGGCCAGGCCATTTTTTCTTTTTTCAAAAATCCCTCGCCGATTTAGATTATAGAGCGCGCTGTCTATTTTATTTGGATTATAGCCTCCTAGCCGCATCATCTTGCGTTGCAAAGATTCCTGCTTAAAAATTACCGGCAAATCGGATAAAACTTCGACTAGTTGTTTTATAAACTCACTTTTCATTCTTTAATTATGGTGCGATCGCGCAAAGATTGTAGAAATTTCAGCTAGTGACCGAGGTACTTACGCCGATTGGCTTCGTGTTCCGCACCGGTTTTACTAAAGATGGTACGGCCATCACGCGCCGAAAGATAGTAATAGTAGTCAGTTTTTAACGGATTCATCGCCGCCACGATCGCCTGCAAACCCGGATTAGTAATCGGGCCAGGTGGAAAACCTTTGCGCTTGTAGGTACTGTACGGGCCATTATCACTGATGCCCTTGATAATATTAGCCTGACTAACATCGCAATAAATTCCCTTTTCAAACTTTGGCAGACAGACACCGTAGCCTACCGTGGCATCAATCTGTAAGGGCATGCCCTTTTTCAAACGGTTATACATAATTCCCGCCACTAAACGCATCTCTTCCAAATGACGCACCTCTTTTTCCAACAATGAGGCGACGATTAGTTTTTCTCTAAACTCTGTTTCGCTTAAAGCATACCAAGTTTGCAAAGGAGCGACTTTTTCTGCAAAAGTAGCTAACAATTTGTTTTTAATCTCTAGGCCGTTATCATCAAAGCCAGGCCAGAAGTAGTAAGTATCGGGAAAGAAGTGGCCTTCCAGTTTAAGATTCTCTGGAGTTAAAAGTGTGCCCAACCTAATTAGCCCGACTTGTGCTAAGATTTTGTCGATATCAGCCAGATTAGAGCCTTCGGGAATAAAAACGGAAATGTCACTGGATTCCGCTCGCCCGTCTGCAAATTGTTTAGTTAAATTGGCAATACTCTGATTTTGCCCTATGGCATAGCGTCCGGCCTGAAAGTTTTCCGTACGGAAAGTAATACGCGAGTAAAACAGAAACCAAAAACTGCTACGCACTACCCCGCTTTGTGCTAATTGTTCGGCCACTGCTCGTGAACTCTCACCCCGCTCAATGGTAAATTTAACTATCGTATCTGCCTTGCGATTAACTGGCCAAAAAAATTGCCAACCCAACCAGAGTAAGGGTAGCAAAATTACCAGAGCAATCACCTGGGTGCGCCCTGGGCGCACCCAGGTGATAAGCTGTTCTATTCCGATAGTTGGTGACTTTTCTGCAGGCATTATTTTCTAGTGGTCGCGGCCGAACCAGTGGTTTCACCGATCGGCTGTTCGCCGGTTACCTTCCCCGGCGGAATCTCGCGTTGACCGGCTTCTAACGCCGCCAGCTTGTCAATAATAGTCTGATTATCTTTATTCACATCCAACTTGAGAATTTCCTGCAACTGCGCCTTCGCTCCTTCGATATCGCCCTTTTCCTCCAACATTAAGGCTAGATACCAACGCGCATTGGAATAATCTTTGAAGGTTGCGATCGCCTGCGTCAACTCGGTTATCGCCTGGTCTTTCTTGTTATTACGATAATAAAGTAAGGCCAACTCGAAATACAAGCCAGCGTCATTAGGATTGGCCGAACGGGTCAGCTCAAGTTGTTTGGTCGCTTCGTCTAAACGATTTTCTCGCTCATAGACCACCCCTAAATTATATAACGCTGTGGCTAAATCGGGCTTCAGCGCCACGGCCTGCTTAAAATTGCTCTCGGCGTTTTTATAGTCACTATTAATTAGTACGGTCAGGTCTTTCTCGTTTTTCAACGGTTGTTTATTAGTCTGGGCCGTACGAATAGCGTTGGTATTGAGATCGGCCCGGGCCAGATAAACACTCCCCATGCGTAAAAATCCAGTGGGATCTTGCGGGGCACGTTGCGTGTAGTTCCTATAACTGTCGAGCGCCGCCACATCGGCGCCAGCGCGCAGACCAATCAAGTTTTCGAACATCGTGCCAGCATTCAACCAACCGACGGCATTATCTGGATCCACCGTCATGCGTTGGGCCACCTGGATGGCACCATCAGTAAAGTTAGTAAAGCGTTGTTGAATCACCTTTTGATCACCGCTGGTCTTCTTAATCTCGGTATTGACCTGGCTCAACAACAACGAGCCGAGGTTGTTTAGATAGCGATCATCGTGTGAGTTGGTGTTAATCGCCCGCGTTAACAGATCAGTCGCCGCTTGCAGATTTTCCTCTTTACTCAAATCCAATCTGGCCGCCTGAGCAAAGTAAACTTCGCCCGAATATTTCTGGAACAGCAAATAGCCCCCCACCAAACCAAACACCAACACCACCACGAAGGCGAGCGATGATAAAATTGAAGGTAGTGAAGCGTCATCCATCTTTACCTTGATGTCTTCGTCCGCTCGATTAAGTCCAGCACCCGCCACCGCTAACAATACCCAAAACCCCAGCGTCAAAACCGGATTAGCTGGATAAAGCGCAAATAGTACCATTGCTCCCAAGATCGCTGGCATTACTGACCACAAAGCGCCTAAGCCATGATAATCTGGTCGTTTGCTACCAAAGGCTCGGTAAAATAACGCGCCCAAAAAGAACAGCCAAACCAACACCCCTAAAACTCCTTGCTCAATCAAGATATTGAACAGCTCGGAAGTACTATCAAAGAAACGTGACGACCACAGTTGAGTATTATTGAGCGCAGTCGAGCGATATTTGTCAAAGGCCAGCACAAAGTTATCCTGACCGAAACCCAAAATTGGTCGCTCTTTAATGGCCCCCTGCGCAATCCCCCAGGAACCGCTCTGTGATAATGGCACCTCAACCGGCAGACCGCTCCGCAACGAGCCGAAATTAAGATAGGAGCTACCAAAAATTAAAAGCAGAGTAACCACAAATACCACCAATGGACCAACCATGTGGATCGCCCCAAACTTGGATTTTTGACCAGTCAGTTTTTGAATAATACCCGGACCAATAATTATCCCCGCCATTCCTACCGCCAAAACCACATAAAAAATTGACCAGTTTAAAATCAACAAATAGAGCGCCGCTAATACTCCTGCCACGATACGAATCACCTTCCAAGTGGTGGGGTATTCGGTTGCCACCACCCCTACTTCATCAATTCGCTTGGTCATCACTAAAATCAAGACCAAACAAGCAATGCCACCCAGCGCATTAGCTGAACCAACCGTATTAAGTAAAGTAACGGTGGTCCCGCTTAACCAAGCAATCGGTTTAAACATTGGTACCCCAAACAGCACCAGCAAAGCTACCAAGCAGGCGACGCCGGCACCCAAAATAAACCAATCTACTAGCCGTGACAGTTTCCCCCGCTCAAAAAAGTTGAGCACCAAAAAGAAGAACAACAGCATACTGGCCAACCCCATCAGACCATTCGGGTTGGTGATGCTGAGATAGTTGCGGGCCGAGAATCCCGCCGCCAAAATACCAGCGCCCAACACCGCCAAGATCCCCCACTCCAGACCACTGCGACGCAAAATTAGTCCGCCCTGACGGATAATCACTGCCAACCAGGCGACTAGCCCCGCCATCAGCAGAACATACAATAAAATCTGCTTGTTTGATGTCAGGACATCGCCGGGTGCCGTAAACGGCAAAACAAAAACCGGTAGCAGAGCAACCAAGGCTAACAAACAGCCCCGGACCACCTGGCCGATCTTTAAAGTGGTCGGGTCGTCCGGATTAAATCCAGACTCCGCTCTCTCCCACCCTATCTCGGCGACGGCCACCGGGACATCCCGCTTCGCAAAGGGATTCCATCGCATAGGTATGCGGTGAGTTCAGCGGCTCATTTAACGGCATTCTTGGCGTTAAACCAACCTCCGAAACCCACGATTAAATTGTTAGGTTAATTATAACCCGCAGGTGAAGAAGGGCAAATGAGTTATCCCACCTCACTAGCGCTTGGGCGGTTCAAACTTCTGCCAGGCCTTTTCCAGGCGAAAGATTTTTCCGCGGGTCTCGGCATATTTTTTAATCAAACTCTCAATTAAATCAAAATCTAGCTTACTGCCATAGATACCCCGGATCTGCTCCAAATAAATCACCAGCTTATTGCAACCCGCCATCGCCCGCTCCAGCAGTAAAATACCGGTCGCGTGATTACCAAAACGGATGGAGTGAGCCTCCCCCAGCCATAATGGTATCGACATCGCGGCGTTAATCATGTGCTCCAAAAATGGATAACGTAGTTTGGTCAGTTTACCTTTCAGATCCTTTACTATTACCACTGAGGCTTCCAGGGTTCTTTGATAGACCTCTAGATCACGAAAACTATGCACCGGTCTTTTAGGAGTGAACTGACTGGTTTTATACGAGTAGGCCATACGGTAAGTCGTCTAAATAATATTTAATTTGTTTTCTTCCGATAATTCAACCACTTTGCCAATTTTCAGCCCAAATCTTTTCTGCTTGCGATTCTGGATCTTTTTGACCACATGCAAAGGGAAGAATTCAAAATAATCGTGCTCGTCAAACCAGGCGCATTTAAACTCGTACAAGCGCAATCCGGTTAAACGCGACAGCGCCAAAGCATACCAAGTCAACTGTTCAATCGGTTTTTCTTTGGCGGCATTGGGTTTGTAGTCGAGCAGATGAATCTGACCATTGCGCACCTGCACTAAATCGATATGCCCCGTCAGCAACCGCGGAATACCAGAAATTTTCTTTTCAACAATATCGGCATTGGGACGGCTACGCTTGGTTTCGAGATACTCTGGTATCTCGAAACCAAGCTGATTCTCCATGTGCTCAATATCCTCCTTCCTGATATACACCGGCACCTCAGCCGCCACGGTCACCGAGTCATTGGCGATGAAAAATCTTTGCAATTCACTATGGCGCTGTTTATTCTCCTTGACCGCCTGCAAAACAAAATTCGCCAGTTCATTAGCATAGTTATGCTTTTTGCGAATAATCATCTGGGCGGTACTGAATTTGGTTTTGACCTCGGAGATACGCAGACCCTCCTGAAAATATTGGTGCGGAGTTTCCGCGGCCACACCGTCCAGATAATCTTTCAGTGGCTCCAGGTGGCGATGTTTAAAGTGTTCTTCAATCGCCAGACGCAACTTAGGGCGGTGATAAAGAAAGCGGTAAATCTGACGGTGTGCCATATTGACGACCTCTACCGTATCCTGCGGTTTACAGATTTTCAACGCGTAGGGTCGCAAGCGACAGTAACGGCACAGCCCAGCATACTGGGCTACCCAACCCGCCAGAGTGCTCGCCCCCGGATTCGCCCCAAATTTTTGGTAAAGCAAGCGACAGGTCTGCTCCAGCCCCCAACCGAGATTGTAGTAATTCAGCCCTTCAATAATTAACTTGATCGGATAGTGCCGCCCTTTAATAAATTGCGCGGTAAAAGTACGGCCACACTCCGGGTTACGACAAAGATAGAGCTGGACTGACTCCAGTTTCTTTTTACGCAGACCGCGTTTGACGAAGTCTTTGCTCTGGCAGTACGGACAACGCTCCGCGATTTTTTCCTGGGCTGTCCCGAGACTCACCGCGCCAAAGCCTCCGGTATTAGGCAGGTTATCGTTTTCTATGATCTTAGTCATTCTTTTTTTTAGACAAACCCGCTTGGCGTAATATTGACAGCATCGTGCCTCTGGGCAAATCTTTGCTGTGCACTGGTACTGTAATACATTTCCGCGTACTCGGATTATAGAAAACAAAATGGCTTCCGGTAGAGCGATCCAACTGGAAGCCATTTTGTTTCAGGATTTTGACTACTTTTTTAGCAGTGAGGGTGGGTATCCTAGGCATAAGTACGAGCCTTGGCATCAAACTTGATCCGGACAGTATCAACTAACCGACTATCATCACGCGGAATAGACTGCCCATGTTTTTTCAGACTAGTGATGTATCCGACAATAGCATCTTGTGCCAGCTTTTTTGCTGCGCCCAAAGTTTTACCATAGCTAATACAACCTGGCAAAGCTGGCACCAATACCGTATAGCCACCTTCGGGCTCAGGTTGTAGCACAATGTTGTAATGGATAACTTTCATACCACACTCATCATATACCAGACAGCTAATTCTGTCCATCTCACGGCTTGCTACTACTACTATAGCACGAGTTCTGAAAAAAACACCCCTCCCCTGGCTATCCGTGATACACCCACGCCCCCTAACAACCAGCAAATTTACAATTTCTAATCATCTAGGTAAGCACCAAATATTAAATGACAAATGACAAATTAATAATGACTAATCAATGGCAAAAACCAAAATTCAAATCAATACTTACGTTTTACAATAGCAGAAAATATTAGTAATAATTCATGTGCTTCTTTCCATAAAACTCTACACTCTTCTTGCTTACTAGACTCTGCCCTAGCTAACATCCGCAACCAATGTAGAGTTTCTTTGGTTTCTTTCTTGCAAATGCCAATTTTGTGGCGAAAGTCTACTTTTGATTCAGCCACATCAGCCTCCATGTAGTTGGCACCGATACTGGTAGCGGATCTGAGTAATTGATCTAGGATAGATCGGGCCAAGACACTAAATTTAACTGCCCTAACTAAATCAATCACCGCTTCTCCAAAACAAGCCGTTCTCTCCTCCAAATCATATTTTTTGTCATTTGAACTTTCGATTTGATTAGTCATTAGTTCATTTGCCATTAGTCATTCGCTAAGATTGTTTCGAATTTAACTACTATTCTGTCACTGGCAATTCCACTGGGGCTGGGGTAGCCTCTGGGGTTGGGGTGGGGGTATCCACCGGAGCTGGATTTGGTGTCGGCGTAGTTGTATCCGTAGGTGTTGGGGTTGGGGTATCCACCGGAGCTGGATTTGGTGTCGGCGTAGTTGTATCCGTAGGTGTTGGGGTTGGGGTACTAGCATCCGTTGGGGTCGGAGTTGTCGAAGGCGTAGCCGTAGATCCCGAGTCCGGCGAGGGAGAGGTAATTGCATCCGGTACTGGTGTTGGTGAAGTGGTTGAATCCGAGAATGGTAAACCACTAGAGCTAGACGCGGTTCCTCCGTTTGGATTTTGTCCATTTGTCATTGAATTGTCATTAGTCATTTGGGGTTGATTGCTCGCCTCATTCCCCTCGTAACCCTTCCGCCTGGCAATCACCAACCAATCAAAGCTACCGTCGTTACTGCCATTCAATACCTTCACCACAAAGCCGTGCCTACTCTTTTCCGCTACATAAAGTTGCCCTTGAAGCGCGCTCGTGGGAGTTAAAATGACTTTAAGCGGAATCTGGTCAGAAATCAGCGCGCTAAAGGAGAAGTCAAAGAAGATTTTAGCCTCACCGCTCACCAATTGGCTAGAGCCACTTAATTGGGTTTCGCCCCGCGTGGAATCCACGCCATAGGTGGCCAAGTAATTTCCATTTTCCGCTAAATCAGCGCGCGATTGCTTAGCGGCCTGAGCACTAGGACCACTAAACAGTGTGCGGGTAGCATCATCCACGCTTGAGCCAATATCGATTTCGCGGGTCCACCAATTGGCGACCATGGTAGCGGGGTCAAATTCCCAATCAAATAGGCCAGTCAATGAGTAATAGGTTTTATGCGCTCCCTCGGTAATAATGTCGCTGGTCGCTCGCAACACCCCACTAAACCAAGCTAAGGGCCGGTCGAAAATATCACCCAAACCACTTTGGCTGACTATCTGCACATTACTGCCAGCACTGATCGGCGCAAATTGGGCAGACAAACTCGCCACTCTGGCTACCAACTCCTCAAAACTCAACGACAAAGAGGCTTGTTTAGCGTCCAACTCCTGAATGCCCTTGACCAACTGCCACGGATTAACCTCAGCCACTTGGTAGTAACCGTCACTACCCAGAGAGACTAGGTCACCATAGCCAGCAGTCAATAATTCTTGCGCTATCGTGCCAATCTTGGTCTCACCGGAAGCATTGACCACGTACTGCCGAACGGGAATTCCTGTCAGATAACTAAGTTGCTCCGGCGCGGCCACGATAGCATGCTTCAACCGTGCGTCGGAGGAACAGGAAGGAGTTAGCCCACCCGATTCCGGGTTGAAAGTACAGGTGCCATCCGAATCTTGCAGTTGGAGCACGGTGCCATCTTGCGAATTGAAGGAAATCGAGGCCATCCCGTCATGGACAGCAAATTTAACCAGGGGAGTGCTCGTCCCGATGCCGACGTTGCCATTCTCTTGCACTCTA
>MGKD01000026.1 GCA_001794605.1 Candidatus Yanofskybacteria bacterium RIFCSPHIGHO2_12_FULL_45_19b
GCTCGCTTCTTTTGGATTTCAAAAACCCTTGGCGAATTCTGGCGGAAACCCCCGTCGCGTCGCTTTGCGACGCTCCGCATTTTGGCGAAAACGGCGATTCTATTTTTTGGCTGCCGGACCTGGATTCGAACCAAGATACCATCCTCCAGAGGGATGTGTCCTACCTTTAGACGATCCGGCATCGGATTTAATCCACACTAAATCTAAACCAAAAACAGCATTTTGGCAATGCTGTTTTTGAAAATCAAACGAAGTCTCGATCCTCCTTAAATCTTCAAATGTCTCCGGATTGCGATGAAACTACTTAATACGCCGAGCGCTAGGCCGGAGCCGATCAGCGCTAACAGCATCCAGCCCAGGTTGCCAACAAAATGACCAAACAAATTAAGTGAGGGGGCCACTACAGCTAACTTACCCGAGGCGTAATAGACCGCCGGATAAAAGATAATCAGAGCCAGAAGGGCGGCAAACAAACCATAAATTCCGCCTTCTACCATAAACGGGCCACGAATATGCCAGTTAGAAGCGCCCACTAGACGCATAATCTCAATCTCCTGCTTCTTATTGTAAATCGTCAGGCGAATGGTGTTAAAGGTAACCATAATCGCCACTAGCGCCAGGAAGAGCGAACCACCCAGGCCCCACAAGACGAGATTACTCGATAACCCCCGGATGCGATCAATCGCTACTTGGTTTTCATAAAAATTAATCTTCTCCATGGAGTCGCGCAAGTTGTGCTGTTCCAAAAAATCGACAATGCCCTTATAACCGTCGGTGGTTTTAGCTTTGATATTAAGCGAGGCCTGCAAAGGATTCTCTTCTAGCTCGGCGATTGAGTCCTGAATCAGTTGATTATCCTTATGGCGTTCTTTGAAGTCCGCTAAGGCCTGTTCGCGCGAGAGATAGTTGACCTTGGCTACTGTTGCCACACCTTCCAGATCATTTTTAACCTTCAAGACCTGATCCTCTTTGGCGCTATTTTTAAAATAAACACTAACATCGACTTTGGCATCTAAATAGCTAACGGTTTCGTTGGTGAAAAAATTCAACACCAACAAGCCAGAAAAAACTAACAAAGTTAAAGCCATGACACCGGTGGCGCCTAAACTCAAAAATGAACTACGCTTAAAGTTAGTCCAGCCGGAACTAAAAATCCGTTCAAAGGATTGGGTAGTCTGCTCAGCATGTTCGTGCGATCGGTTGGTACTCATATAATATATTTTCCGTCTTGAGTTTGGTCACGGACAATTTTGCCGTGTTCCATACTAATTACCCGCTTACTAACAGTATTAACTATCTCGCGGTCGTGCGTCGCCAAGATTACCGTGGTGCCGATTTCATTAATCTTCCAGAGTAATTTTACCACTTCGTAGCTATTCACCAAATCCAAGTTACCGGTTGGCTCATCCGCTAAAATAATCTTCGGACGATGAATTAAGGCGCGGGCAATGGCGATGCGCTGTTTTTCTCCACCGGATAACTCACGCGGAAAATTAGCGCCCTTACCCGACAAGCCGACAATGCCTAATACCTGCATCACATCAGTTTTAATTTCTTCGGCTGGTACGCCCGAAACCTCTAGCGCGAAGGCGACATTTTCAAAAGCAGTCTTACTATCTAACAATTTAAAATCTTGAAAAATTGCCCCGATTTTACGGCGCAAAAACGGAATCTCAGTATTTTTTACTTCGGCCAGATCAATATCATCTAAAATCACCTGGCCAGAAGTCGGCGTCTCCTCCCGAATTAACATTTTAATCAAGGTGGACTTACCAGCGCCCGATGGACCGACTAGCGAGACAAACTCGCCGTCTTTGATTTCTAAATTAATATTGTCCAGCGCGATAAAGTCTCCGTTGTATTGTTTGGTAACTTTCTTAAATGAAATCATCCGTGTTAATTAAACTAACCGCCTAAGGTCTAACGTCCAAGGCCTAAGGTCCTAAGGTCAGCGAATATATTTTTGCGTTAGACTTTAGACATTTAGCCTTAGACACTTTGGCCAATCTCCGCTTCAATGAACTCAGCTAAATCACCATCCAGCACGGTGTCGGGATTATGCAACTCCACGCCAGTGCGATGATCTTTCACCTGTTTGTACGGATGCAAGACGTAAGAGCGGATCTGGCTACCCCACTCCACCCCACCCGGTTCGGTCTTAGTTTTTAACTGACTAATCTCCTCCAAATGCTCGGCTTGCAGACGTTGCCACAAACGAGCATAGAGCATAGCGATGGCTTGCTCTTTGTTCTGACCTTGCGAGCGTTCACTTTGCGCCGCGGCACTAATACCGGTCGGCAAATGCACTACCCGCACGGCGGTCTCTAGTTTATTGACATTCTGCCCACCCGGACCGGAAGAGCGGGATAACTCAAACTTTAAGTCACTTGGGCTGATTTGTAAATCGTCGGGGTGGATAATCGGCAGGATTTCTACCAACGCAAAAGAGGTGTGGCGTAAACTTTTTGCCGAAAATGGCGACAAGCGCACCAAACGATGCACCCCCGCCTCACCTTTTAGATAACCAAAGGCATAACGCCCTTTAATTTCGACGACAGCCGTTTTAATTCCCTTCTGCTCACCGAGTGACTCGGTGGTAATTTTAAAAGAGAGATTATTGCGTTCAGCATAACGCTGATACATCCGCAGTAACATGCCCGCCCAATCCTGCGCATCCACCCCACCGGCGCCAGCGTAGATCTGCAACCAGACATCACTAGCGTCATATTTGCCGGTGAAGAGCGACTTAATTTTAAAAGTTTGAAATTGTTTGAGTAGTTTTTCCGCCTCAGCCGTGCGCGCCGTAATTTGTTCAGCATTAAGTGCGGAAAACTCTTCGGCCTGTTTTGCCAACTCCTGCCACTCGCTTAACTCACTTTGCAAAACTCCCAACTCACCCATCAGGGACTGGGCTTTGGTAGAGTCTTGCCAGAAGCCTGGCGCCTGAGCGACTTGCTCGATTACCTTGATCCGCTCGATCTTAACGGCCGAGTCAAAGACGGTCTGCCAGCTGTAGAATGGCAGAAGGTAAGATTTTAATTTCGGAGACTAGGTCATTAGGCATAGAAGGGATTATAGCATAAAACTAAAAATATCTAACGCTGTTTAAATATCAACGGAATCGAAATAAGATAAAAAACTAAGGCGATAAACAAGAGTGACTGCATACCCCAAAGAAATGAAAAAACCTCCAGTAGACCGCCGGCCGCTGAACCAATAAGATTACTAGCAAAAGCGACTGATTTTTCTTTGGCCCTACGGAACAAGGTTATAAATATCACTCCAGAGAAAAAGAGTGGTGAGTTTAAAAATAACGATCCACAAATAGCTTTGAGGTAAAACGAGAGAGAATTAAATAGCTCAAGCGGAACTAGAAATTGAGCAATGAAGGTTGCTACCAGTCCCACGTAAGCAATTTTAAGCGAGAGTGGGCGCTTGGCTTGGATTAAGTTAGCCAGTAGTATTAATAACAAAATAGCGGTGATCGTGAAGAGATTGGTTACCCAGGTATTACCAAATAACAAACTAGTTTTGCTCACATTCTGAAATTCATACAGCAAAAAACCTCCGCCCAGAGCAAATAAACCCCAATCAAATTTACCCTGCCAAGCAATAACTTTCCGTAAAAGCAAGAACAAGATAATCAAGAAAAAGGAGATCCAAAGATGAATGCTGGGTAGCTGTGGTTTTCCTAGGTAGAGATAGGGCCAATTATCAGTAAGTGATTTTATATTAGTGTCATAATGCACTCGCCTGGCCTCAACAAATTTTTTTAAATCCAAATTTTTATTTAAATATTTCTGCAGAATATCGCCCTGGCTGTTAGCTAAAAATATCACCCCACCAAATCCAAAAAACATGGTATCGCGCAATTTGAATATCACTGGCTCGTTTCCGAACACTGTATGCAAATTTTTTTCTATTTTGGCACCCGTCTGACTCCCCTCGCTGACTTCAAACGAAAGGTAGAGCAGACCATCTGGTTTAAGTAGTTTTTTTACTTCTTCGATACTTTCTTTGGTATAGAGATAGTGATCGAGTCGAATATTTGTCAGAGACGATGAAAGCGTATGCGAATCGGCCAACCCCATAACCACTAGATCATATTTTTTGTCAGTCTGGCGGAAAAAGGACCGCCCGTCATCGATTACAATGTTAACCCTTGAGGACGAATATGGATTTTCCGGATGATATTTTTTTCCTAAAGCAATTATTTGTGGATCAATTTCCACCGCATCTATCACTGGCACAGCTGCCCTGATGGCGGCGGCGGCATCATTACCTCCACCCGCTCCAATAATAAGCACGTTTTGAATATCCGATTTTATGAGATATGGCAACCGATATTGATCAGCAAAGCGAACATCATAGGAGTCTGGCATTGCTAATATTTTAACTTCATTTTCAACCCAGGCTCGATATTCGTCTGATAAATTTAAAAGACGCATATAATTTACGCCGTTGACATTAAGCAGGTAGCCCGCACGAATTGGGTCATCCGGAAAAAATTTATAAAGCGCTAATTTCTGATATGGCGACCAGACAGTTTTTATCCAGTCAATTGATTGGTCGCGCACCCCCAATCCCATTGCCACCGTGAAAACCAAAATAACCACCATAGATAATCGATGTTTTTTATTCTCAGATAGTAAAATCAAAATGAGTTGAACTATGATTATCCCGATAAACGGCGAGAGCGCGAGCAGAGACGAACCATAAAACGCCCACATACCCAAAATAGCAGCGGCCACATTTATTGAGTAGCCCAAAATAATTCGCTTTGAATCTTCAAAAATATCACCAAGATACTGTCCGAGCGGAATAAAAGAAAAAAGTATAAGAAAGAACAATAGTATCGTTAAAAACAAACCGCCAATTACCCCACCTAACGAAGCGGCATTGGGTTGAAACCAAATCGTGTTTTCGTTGAGCGAGCCTAGTTGATTAGTTATACTACTGAATAATCCGATTTGAATTGAAAAAACAATAATTAACAGCAACAGGGCGGAAACTCTCAAGGAAAATCCTCGCTTAACTAACATCCCCACACCAGAGCCGACGAAAATCGCCAAGAGCACTAGATTGGAAAGATAGGCAAATATTCTTACCTCTGTTCCAACTAACCGAATTAAAAGCAGTTCTGAAAATAAAATTGTGAAACTAATTAAGGCAAGTTGGTAATATTTTTTCATGGAGTCTATTTTAAAAACCAGAACATTGAACCGTGGAGCGAGTGAAGGGTCGCCTGCGTTAAAACTTCGGCGGACCAAGGAATCTCTTCTTTCGTCTTGAGCGGGTAAGGGGAGTCGAACCCCTCTCTCAACCTTGGGAAGGTCGCATAATACCGATATACGATACCCGCTTAAACTTATTTACCAAACAAATATCTTAGCCA
>MGKD01000027.1 GCA_001794605.1 Candidatus Yanofskybacteria bacterium RIFCSPHIGHO2_12_FULL_45_19b
AACTGGTCAAAGTGCCCATACTTTTTATCCTCTTTCATGGCTTAATTCTACTGCAGAAGTTATGCACTTCAGAACGGAATGAAGGTGACAAGTTTTTAGACAAAAAAACGATTAAACTAAGGAGATCACTCATGCGCAAATTGGCGCTTCTGCTTCTCTGTCTTGCATCCTGCTTTGTCACCGTTTTCGCCCAAGGGGGCGGAGGTGGTGGCGGGCCAGTACCGACCGCAAACTTCCGGATAACCGGGGTCCAAATGGACCAGCCGCGTGCGTTCGTCGTCGGAGACACGACTACGCAGTTCGCCAACGCGACTGCATATGACTACGACACCGGTGAGCCGATTCCCATTACCGGCTTCGTCGGCTTTGCGCCGATGTCATCCGACTCGCTGACGGTGCGGATCAACTGGTTCAACCCTTTCACTGGGGAGGTGAACTACTCCGTACTGCAGCCCGGAACGGCAAGGATATTCTTTGTCTCCGATCAACCGGACAGCCGAGGAAAGCTTCCGCCGGACTGGAGAGGTGTGTTCATCACCGGCATTCAGCCGGCAGAACATGACTCTTATGCCCGGAGTGAAGTGCTGGTTTACCCTGATGAAGACAGTTTTGTTCCTGGAGATAGTAGTGTAAAGATTAACCTTCATTACTATGGTCAAGGAAAAGTCATTCCAAGCGTTGTCTATATGGGATTCACGGACCCGATCGGCCAGTACAGTCAAACAACATACGGTATCGGACCCTCCATGTTACAGAACGGCAATAGGAATTTTGCCTTTCTGTCTCTTTCCGCCCGGAATAGAATGTGGGGGCGATATCGTTACCTTGCCGTTGTAATCGACAACACCGGCCGGATCATCGGCCAGAACAAATTCGAGATAACTTTCGGCGAGTACAGCTTCCCCGGCCGGCCAGGTGGAAGCCTTCTCGACTACGCCTACTTGAGTACTGACTACCGGAACCGTCCGTTCTACTTGCAGTTGAACGGGCTGTTCCCCGGCCGTTTCTCCGATCGCGACGTGAGGGTGTTGATCAATGGCGAGCTGGTGTCGGAAGCCGGAACCCGCTCTTTCGTCGACGGATACGACACCTACAACGTCTCAGTCAACGTACTCGGGCTCAGGTTCCCGCCGGCTCAGTACGACTTGACGTTGTTTTTCCTGAGTACCGGATTGGTGATCCACAAAAAGGCCGGGCTCACAATCGATGTTAACCCCGAAGACTACATGAACATCAACTACGGTGGTTGTGCTGGAGGATGTGGCTCCTCCAGCGAGAAATCTTCGACTATCGACGAGCCGGCGATGAAAAAAGAAATCATCGCCAAAGTCACCGAGATGTTCAAACGTCTCGGCCTGCGTCGTTAGTCTCTCAATCCCACGTTCCTTCCCGCCCTCCACGAAAGCCCTGGCTCCCCGCCAGGGTTTTTTATTTTTGACACTTACTAAATAGTATAAATAAGCGAGGCGCCTGGTCTCTGGTATTCGTTAAAGAGCAATCTGTCTTTATAAAACAACGAGCAGATTGAGACAACTCGTTGATAAATAAATCGGAGATATAGGAAAATCCCTTTACGGGATTTTCACGGAAGAGGCTCGATTTTTTATCTAGAGTTGTAAGATCGCACAGTAGGTTTTATTAGGCAGTGCGAGAGAATACCAGAGATCGGGTGCTGAGCCCTTCGGTAAGACTCAGGGTAAACGCCCTATTCGATTTCTAAAATCTTATACTCAATCACCCCTTTTGGTACTTTCGCCTCCACGGTCTCTCCCTTTTTAGCACCCAAAAATGCCTGACCTAGGGGAGATTCGTTTGAAATAAAACCATTAACCGGATCAGACTCCGAAGCCCCTACCACCGTAAACTTAAATTCGCCCTTGTCAGATTTTACTTTGATCGTAGAGCCGACATTAACCTGCCCCTGATGATGTTGAGGGTCGGCCATGACGGCGTTTTTGATAATATTATTTAGCTCCTCAATGCGACTTTCATTAAAGCCCTGATCCTCTTTCGCCTCAACGTACTCAGCGTTTTCGGAAAGATCGCCCAAATCCCGTGCCTCGCCAATGCGCGCGGCAATCCGCTGGCGGATTACCTCCGTGCGCTCTTGCAGTTCGGCTTTGAGTTTTTCTAAACCCTCAGGGGTGAAGTATTGTACTTTTAGTAGTTGTGGCATAAGTTTTGATAAAAATTACCCCCAATTTCGAATAGTTCTATGGGAGTTAACAGATTTTAGCGGTTCTAAAAATAAAGTAAACAGTTGGAGTTGATAAGCCCTTCGGTGGTTCGACAAGGCTCACCACAAGCAGGCTCAGGGCAGGCCTCGCCTCGGCCCATTGGGGACGGGTTATTGCCGTCGCGCCGGATCAAAATACCAAGCCAAAAAATCATGGGCGGCATTAACCGCCAGGCCATAGCGCGTGCCAGTATCTTCAATCACTATGGACATAGCGATTTCGGGATTGGTATATGGACCATAAAGCATCACACTGGAATTAGTTTTACCATATTTAACTACCTCGGTAGTGCCGGTCTTGGCGGCAATTTCTACGGGCAAATCTTTTAGACCCTTGCCGGTACCTTCCAACACCACATTGCGCATCGCATCACGCACAATGTTGAAAGTGGCTCGATCATAGGGAAGCTCTACCAACTTCTCGGGAACAAAGGTTTTTACTATTTTTTGGTCCCTATCGAGCACACTCTTTGCCACGGTGGGACGATAAATCGTCCCACCGTTGGCAATCGCTGAAACATAACTACTCAACCAAAGCGGAGTTACGCCCAAATCCCCCTGCCCAACTGAGATGTTGTAAGTATCACCAATAAACCAAGGTTCACCGGTCCGTTCTTGTTTCCAGTCCGCGGTTGGCACAAAACCGCTTCCTTCGCTGGGTAAATCAATTCCTAGCGGTTGGTCGATTCGCCACAATTTAAAATATTTTTCTAAACGCTCCAACCCCAAGCCAACAATGTTACCATAACCACCACCGACCGAATAAAAGTAGATGTTAGATGAGACCGTAATAGCCTGCTTCAAATCCACCGTGCCACGAATTTTAAAATCATGGAAACGGTACTCAATCTCTGGATGATAAATATTAGGCACCGTAATATAACCAGTTAGATCAGTAATAGTGGTACGGGGAGTGATTGTCCCCTCTTTAAGCGCTGATAGTGCCTCCAGTGGCTTGATGGTCGAGCCCGGGCTATAGCGCCCACTAATGGCGCGATTAAACAGCGGTTGACCAGGGGAGATAAAATAGCGCTCATAATCCGTCTGACTGAGCTCACTCACTAAATCGTTATTATCATAACCGGGGAAACTAACTAACCCCAAGATCTCCCCAGTATTGGGATTTTGCACCACCGCCGCGGCATATTTTAATCCTTGCGTACGCAAAACATTACTGACCGTCTGATAGAGTTGCTGTTGAATAGCCTGGTCAATATTTAACACCAGAGTTTGCCCAGGTTTTGGTGCAGTCAGTTGAAAGTTTTTACTCACGCGATCAAAGAAGATCCGCCCGTGTTCACCCCGCAAATCAGCCTCGTAAGTAGCTTCCGCCCCCGCCCGCCCTTTGCGATCATTGTTATCGTAATAACTGTCCGCCATGTCTTCATCTGTCACTTTACTGGTGTAGCCCAACACCGTCGCGGCCTTTTCACCTAAAGCGTAACTGCGTACCGATGAATTAACAATAAAAACCCCAGACCAAGCCTGGTTGCCGATTTTCAGTACCACCTCCTTGGAAACATCGCGTTTAATAAAGAAGATCGCCTGGCTGGTGCCCTTGCGGAAAATGGCGCGTAGATCATCCTGGCTGATTGCCAGGATGTCAGACAGATTGGTAATCAGACTCTCCACCTCTTCGATCTTTTTTGGTAGTGCCGCTGTGACGCCAACTAAATCAAAAGCGGGCCGATTGGTGGCCAAAGCTTTGCCACCGCGATCTAGTATCTCGCCACGAATACCCGGAATACCATAAAGTGATGAGCGATTATCCAGTGCCGCTTGTTTAAAATCTGCCCCCTTAATTACTTGCAGCCTAAAACCAGTTATAACAAAAAAAAATATTACCAAAAGAAATAGATAACTGAAAAAATGTAAAACCGTGCGGGTAATTGGCGCTTCCAGGTGTTTTCGACCACCATCCAAAAGACTTTCTTCTGGAGTAATTGAGTCGTCACCAAAATTACGAATGTGGTATTTTTTTCTGAACATAAAAAACAAGGAGTAAACTAACCAGCACAAAACCAAATATTTCCAATTGTGACTGCCAACTTAAAAGTTCTGGCCAATAACGTGACAAATAATCAGGGCGTTTAATCAACCAATCCAAAACTATCTGTAGTAAACGGTAAAAATTGTATAGCACTCCACTCAAGATTACGCTGTACCACCAACGACCACTATTATTTAACAACCAAGCCCGCCATAAAGCAAATAGCGCCAAGGTAACTAACCAAGCCGCCAGGCCGCTCCCCCAATAACCACCCGACCAGAGGTCAAAAAACATAATTAACAAACACTGGGGCAACAAACGTCTGTTCCACAACTCCGCCACTGGGGCATTGCCTAATCTTCCCACCTCTACCAACCAGGCCACTAGCAAAAAAACCATTGCTAAACTAATGTGTAACTGCCACCCCCAGACTGGTAGCAACGCTCGTTCAAGTAAAAAAAACGCTAAACTAAAGAGGTAAATTGGGGGAAAGCTTTTTTGGCGCAATGGTTAAGATACTTAATATTTTTTAACGACGAAAACATCTTCCGGCAAAAAATTAATAAAACGTGGATCAACTCGGACGGTTTTAAACAAGGCCCCACTAACTTGCTTAACATTGGCCACCGCTCCCACCTCCAGAGCATCAGGCAGGCCATCTAAGCCACTAGAAACAATTAAATCCCCTTCTTTAATCTCTTCCTGACTGGTGACCAAGTCTACAAATAGTCCTTGCTCCAAGGCACCGTGAGTTCTCCCGACGACATTGGCCGCCTGAACCCGTACATTGATACTTAAGCGCGGATCATTTAACAACCACAGTAGGGCGCTATGAGTATAACTTTCCTGTACTACCCCAAACAAAATTTGACCTTGGAATATTACTGCCATACCGGGTTTAATATCAGCATCCTGGCCCCGGTCTATTAAAGCGGTGCGGTATGGCCCAGTACTAGTGACCTCAATCAACTTAACTAATTCCAATTCCAAATTGCGTTGTCGTGCCACCCCCAACTCTTTTTTTAAAAAATCATTTTCTTTTAGTAACTCCGGAATTTGTCGATTGTCAGCCTGCAGATCGCGCACCTGATTTTCCAACTGTTGACGCTGATCCATCCACTGTTCCACCTCCCACCAACTGACCAGGTGATTGCGTAACCAACCCGACCAACGATACTGTGCCACCAGTGGCTTGGCCAAACCAGTAGCCAAGGCGTGGCTAAAATACTCGCCGGTAAAAAGATTGGTAATAAAAATAGCGACAACAACTAATAGGGTTAGTAATATTAACTTTGGAGAACGACGGTTCATAAATAAGCCTCTTTGGGATTTTCTACTAACACATCACGGTACTGATCGAGGTGTTCTAAAACAAAACCACAACCCCGTGCTACGGAAGTTAAGGGATCGTCAACAATTTTCACCGGCAGTTTAATTTCATGGCTAATTAGCTGATCCAGTCCACGTAACATACTACCACCGCCTGACAAATAGACACTACGATTAAGCAAGTCGGCAATCAGCTCCGGTGGGGTTTCTTCGATGGTAGATTTGAGATCCAAAATAATCGCCCGGATTGAACGACTGATGGCTTGCCGTACCTCTTCAGAAGTAAGAATAATTTCGCGGGGTAAGCCCGTTACTAGGTCACGCCCACGTACTTCGCCCCGCAACTCATCCGCCAGCGGATAAGCCGAACCCAGACGCAACTTAACACTCTCGGCGGTAGCATCACCAATCAAAATATTTTTCTCCTCACGCATGTAGCGCACAATATCCTCATTCAATTTATCCCCCGCAATACGCAACGAGCGGGCCGCCACCACCCCACCCATCGAAATTACTGCAATATCAGTGGAGCCGCCACCAATATCAATAATCACGTTGGCCGCCGCTTCTTGCACTGGCAGGCGCGCGCCGATCGCCGCGGCCATTGGTTCTTCCATTAGATAGACTTCACGCGCACCGGCATTGTAAGCAGCGTCTTCTACTGCCCGTCGCTCCACCTCAGTGACGCCCGAAGGAATGCCGATCACTACCCGCGGTCGCGGGAAAAAAGAAAAACTTTCTTGGTGCACTTTATCAATAAAATATTTTAGCATCTGCTCGGTCACCTCAAAATCCGAGACCACCCCACTTACCAGCGGTTTGGAAACTACAATATAGCCTGGCGTGCGTCCGACCATTCGACGCGCCTCTTCACCAATCGCCAGCACGCTACCAGTTTTATTATTGATCGCAACAATCGACGGTTCGTTAATTAAAATGCCCTTACCACGGACATAAACCAGCGTATTGGCAGTGCCGAGATCAATGCCAATATCTTTAGAAAATAAGCCAAAAAAGCGGTTGAACATCAAGCAGTAACATAACAGAAAGAGTCCTTGCCGACAAATGTGGATCGCTCGATATATCCACTTCGCCATTCTTTCGCACTGTGCAATAAAACTCACTGTGCAAGGCTCGCTGATTTAGATAAAAAATCGAGCCTCTTCCGCCCGACCCCAAAGGGGTCTAGGGCTACATCTCCGATTTATTTATCAACAATCAGCTTCGCCTCGCCGTGGTTTTATACGCACAGAGAGCTCCTTGACGAATGGCGAAGTGGATATACCTCGCTAGGAGTTTTGCCAGTTATGCACAGAAACTGAATTGACAAATAATAGCGACGGATTATGATTAGAGTGTGCGTAGGCAGTTCCTTTGCTTTAGGTCGACCAGGCGGTTTTGTGTGGTTTGTGTGGGTTCTCCTTGTTAGTTGGGCTGGCACACAAACCGCCTGGTCTCATCGCTCCTTTCAATGTGGTTGCGCGTATTCGGTAGCTGCTGAGCGCTGCAGTTGAGATTCCCGGAGGGAAGGCCACCCTGGCCCCCACCCTCCGGGGTCTTTTTTATTTTTGGCTAAAAACGAACAAGGCACGAAACATGGCAATATATAGTAAGCGAGCCCTCTCTAATTTTCCTACTCCGCAGACTAGCTCGACTGCTCATCAAAGAGCAGATTTGTCCAGCATTTGAGGTCGGAGAGTGAAACGGAGGATTACCTGAAATGGCTGGAAGACAAATCCTGCTCTGACTGAGCAGTCGAGCGCAGGCGAGGACCAGGAGGAAAATTGGAGAGGGCGAGCGGGTTATTTCGTGAGCCAGCCTTCGAGTTCCTTAATCTTTACCAATTCAAAACCATCCGCGCCACGGCGTTTGATCTCGACACTATCCTCTTTGAGAGTTTTTGTACTGACTACTATGCGCACTGGAATACCAAGCAGATCAGCATCGGCAAACTTGGCTCCGGCACTGCGCTCTTCGCTGTCATCATAGAGCACCGAAATTTTCTTGCTTAAAAGTTTTTTATAAATTTTATCGGATTCGACGCGTGTGCCGTCCAAGGAAATTAAATAAACCTGAAAAGGTGCCACGCTAGCTGGCCAGATGATTCCCTTATCATCGTGGAATACTTCTACAATCGTACCCACCAAACGCGAAGGGCCAATACCATATGAACCCATCACTACGGGATGTTCAGCGCCCTGTTCATCAGTATAATTTAAATTGAAAGCTTTAGAAAAACGGGTACCCAGGCGAAAGATGTTACCGACCTCAATTGCCTTACCAGAGTTAATTTTCCCCTCACATTTAGGGCACTTGCCGCCCTTGGCCATTTGGGAAATACTGGCGTTTTGTGAATAGCGACATTTTTCACAATACAAAATCTCATCCTCCCCGGCTTCCGACAAAACCTGGAACTCATGCGTATACTCTTTGGTAAAATCGCCACCGGAAGCTTCAGTGATAATCGCCTCTAAGCCACAACGTTTAAAAATTTTGTGGTAGGCCTCGGCTACTTGCCAATAGAACTCATTCAGACTAGCTTCGTCTGGGTGAAAACTATATAAATCTTTCATTAAAAACTCCCGCCCCCGCAAAATACCGGACTTCGCGCGTGCCTCGTTACGAAACTTAGTCTGAATTTGGTACAGACTAAACGGCATGTCTTTATAAGATTGGAGATAACGCTTAGCGATTTCTGCGGTAACCTCCTCGTGCGTCCAACCCAAACCATACTCATGCTTATTGGCATCCTGTAATTTGTACATGACATCAACCTCCCAGCGTCCCGAGGCCTCCCAATAGCGCTTATTAATCAGCGACGGCATTTGCATCTCCTGACCACCAATGGCATCCATCTCCTCGCGAATAATCTGGTTGATGTTTTGCAAGACCCGCCAGCCGAGCGGTAAAAAGGTATAGATGCCAGAGTTATTCTTATAAATAAAACCGCCCCGCTCTAACAGTTGCGCGTTAGCACTAACTTCTTCGGCCGGAGGAAGTTTTTCAGTTTTAGTAAAAAGTTGCGAGAGCTTCATATGTGGAAATGACAAATGACTAACGCTAAATGACTAATCAATGACAAAGTTCAAAATCTAAATTAGGACTTTGTCATTAGGATTTGAATTGTCATTAGTCATTTGGGTTTAGTCATTAATTCTTGGCTACCAGAATTTAATTACATCTTTAGTTGTAACGTAAATCATCAGTAAAATCAACAAAGCAAAGCCGATGGTATTGATGATCGCCTCCACCTTATGGGGCATGGGTTTACGGCGCAACTTCTCCAGACCAACAAATAATAAACGTCCGCCATCCAAGGCTGGAAAAGGAATTAAGTTCAACACCGCCAAATTCACTGAAATCAGAGCAACAAATTGCAACAAGTAACTCCACCCCACCCGGGCGGCTTGACCGGTGTATTGGGCAATCCCAATTGGTCCGGACAAATCTGCTCCTGGCGAGCCCTGAGTAAAAATATTTTTGATAATAGTAGCAAAGCCGATTACAATATTGGCGAATAACCACCAGGTCTGTTTTCCCGCCTCAGCAATGGCTTTAAAAAATGGGTAGCTCACCTCACCGGTTAAGGCCAATGAAATCCCCAGTGAACCTTCGCCCGCTGGCGGATTAACGCGCGGGACAATTTCTTTTTCCATTAGCTGATCGCCGCGCCGCACCAGCATCACAATTTTCTGCCCCTTGTGAGCACTGATAAAATTTTGCACCGCACTGACACTGGCCACTTTTGTCTCCTGCCCCCCCCAACGAAAACCAGTAATCTCGTCAAGATTATTTAGGCCGGCTGACACGGCCGGGCTATTGTCCACGATCTGGATAATCTGCACCCGCAAATCTTTGGCTTGTTTATCTACTTGGTTTTCATCTAACTGCGTGCGCACGCCAAAAAAATTTACTACTACCAGCAAGGCGAAGGCTAACAAAATGTTCATTAGTACCCCCGCTACCAAGGTAGCCGCCCGACGCGTAGCTGACTTGGCCGCAAAACTGTTAGGCTCATTTTTATTTTCTCCGTCTTCACCCGTGATTTTTACAAAACCGCCGAAAGGTATCGAATTAATTGAGTAAGTTGTCCCACCCATTTTTTTTCCCCACAGCCGTGGCGGAAAACCAAAACCAAATTCTTCTACTTTCATGCCACACCATTTGGCAACAATTAAATGTCCTAGTTCATGTACTAGGACCAAAACCCCCAAGACAACAATGAAAATAATAAAAGTAATCACTTAGTTCATCAACTCCTGCTCTTTTTTATTTTCTAATTCTTCAACTTTGACGTTAAACTCGTCCACTATTTTCTGTAAATCATCTTTGGCTTTAAACTTCTCGTTTTCTCGCATCGTGCCGGCTTTTTCCTCCGCCTGCACCTGGTCCCAAATCTCACCCCGAATTTGCCGAATCGCAATGCGCGCCGTTTCGGTCTTCTGTTTGAGTAACTTAATAAACTCCAGGCGACGCTCTTCGGTTAGGGCTGGCATGATCAGGCGGATACCGAGGTTATCGGAAACCGGATTAAGATTGAGCTGGCTACTCTGGATAGCACTCTGAATTGGTCCAAAGGCACCCTTATCCCAAGGTTGAATTAACAGCGTGCGTGGCTCCGGCACCGAAATTGATGCCAGTTCTTTGATTTTGTACTTGGCATCGTAATACTCCACCTCAATTTCATCTAAAATCGAAGCCGAAGCCCGACTAGTGCGAATGGTGCTAATGTCCGCCTGGTAATGGTCGAGCGCCTTAATAAATTTACCTTGTTGAGCTTTAATGTCCATAGTCAAACATATAACATTTTCCAGTTACCATTAATTTAGACATTTCTCATTTTCAGACAATGTACAAATGGGACAATGGTAAATCAATGGAAAATGATAAGTGATATATGTTAAATACCCAGTAAAAAGTTCTCAAATACTAACCGATGATTATACTGCGGACTAAGTAAGTATTGTCTGGTGCTGAGCAGATCACGCAGTACCTTAATCTTATCTATTTTTAATTTTTTTGCCAGAGGGGAGCGTAGATAAAAAAGCCAGTACAGCAGGCGTTCCGCCACCTGATGACCGGGCGACCATTCGCCCTCTTCGCTAGCATTTTTCTTGCCAGTAAAAAACTTTTCTGCAAAAGCTAAGCGTTCATCAATTGACGCCTTCGCTAGCTGGTCAAATTGCTCCAGGTAGGTACGAATCTTAGTTAAATCACCGCGCTGTTGCAGGCTAATCGCCCAACCAATTTGCCCATTAGAAAACTGGGCTAGCCAGTCGGCCTGATGTTGGTTAAGACCGATCGACTGCAAGTGCTTCTCAATCTGCGTATGGGTGTGTGGTGAAAACATAATTATCTGACAACGTGACAAAATTGTTGCCGGTAAAAGTTTCGGATAGGCACTGATTAAAATCAATAATGAATCAGCGGCCGGTTCTTCTAGCACCTTTAGCAAGGCGTTGGCTGAATCATTACGTAAGTGATGGGCATTATCTAGGATTACTAACTTGGGTTGTGTGCCGGCCGCTTTCAAATTACTGAAACGCTTAATACTACGCACCGCATCAATCGTAATGCCACGAGCACCGTCAAAAAAAGCAACTTCGTTAGCCCCTAGTAGTTTGGCTAATTCCAATGCTAAGGTCTTTTTTCCAATCATTTCCTGGCCAGAAAAAAGATAGGCATGGCCAAATCCATTATTGTTGATTAGTTGCTCAAATTGCTCTTTAATTCTATCAAAGCCGACGGTTTGCCACATGAAAGTAGTCTAGCAAATAGCCCAGAATAAAAAAAACTATACAGAAAGCAAGCTGATGGCAATCTTATCCGCCGCATCCAGTAGCGCAAAGGCCTTGATCTTTTGAATAATCGCCTGCCGATCAGCATAAACCCGTTTTAGTTCACTTAACAAGATGTGTGTAGTCAAATTGTCTTCCGTTAGTACTACCGCACCGTATTTTGCTAGCTCCATAGCATTAGCAAGCTGGTGCCCATTAGCAGAATCAGCAATTGGGATAACAATCGCCGGTTTACCCAAGGCTGAGATTTCAAATAAGGCACCGCCGCCCCGAGTGATTACCACATCCGTTACCGCGTAAGCCTGAGCCAGTTCACCTTCGTTTAGAAACCCATAAATGTGATGGTGAGCCTGAACGATTGGGCCGTAAGTCTTTTCTCCCTCTTTGGCTATCTGCGTCACGGCTTGATTGACTTCCGTTAAATTATTTTCACCCACCTGATGAATTATCTGCCACTCTTTAGTAATCTCTACCAGTCCACTCAAAATAGCATTATTAATATTGCGCGCACCCTGGCTACCACCTAAGACCAAGACAGTTGGTAAATCTGATGACAATTTAAAATATTCTCTAGCCGTTGCCAGATCAGCCTGAAAAATATTAGAGCGAATCGGATTTCCCACTACTGCGACTGGTTTACCCAGGAAATAACTAGCCGTGCCAGGGAAGGCCACGAAAATCTCCTTGGCAAATTTACTCAACAAACGATTGGCCCGACCGGGAACCGAATCGGTCTCATGAATATAGAGTGGAATAAAAAATATTTTGGCCCAGAGCGCGGGGAATATCGAATCATAACCTCCTTTGGAAAAAACCGCGTCGGGCATAATCCAAAATACCCGCCATAGCGCCTGCCAGAAACCAGCAAACATTTTTAGATAGTCCAAAAATATTAGGGGTGAAAAATAGCCACGCAGTTTACCCGCTACTAAACTACGCAACTGCCAACCTCGGGCTTTTGTTCCCGCTTCTAACCAGCGCTTTTCACCCAGAAAATAAAGTTCAATTGGTCGACTTTGCGCCTGCGCGGTTTTTTGTAATGCCTCACCTACCGCTAAAAGCGGCATCGCATGCCCACCCGAACCACCACCAATCATTAAGATACGATAAGCCATAGTGGTTAATGTCTAAGCCCAAATGACTAATGACAATTCAAGTTAAAATGACAAAGTCTTAGTTTGGATTTGGTCATTGATTAGTCATTAGAAATTAGTCATTTGCCATTGTTTTGGCCCCCTCCTTTTTCAAAAGTCTCTGCTTTGCTTTGGTTCCCTTCGCATAACCGCCAATCTCTCCATTGCTCTTGATTACTCGATGGCAAGGCACGGTACCCATAAATGGATTCTTATTCAGCGCATTACCGACGGCGCGATAGGCCCGTGGGCGACCAATCTGTTGAGCAATTTCGGCGTAGGTGGCGGTTTGCCCGGATTTAATTTTTGCCACTATGGCATAAACTTGTTTTTGGAAATCGGTCATTTATGAAGTGGGTCTTTTTTTGCTACCGGAGTAAGACCACTAACTGCTCGACGGGCTTTAATAAAAGGCCATTTACCAATGCGTTTAATCTCAGCCAGCGTTTCGGAATCACGATAAAGGGGCAAGAGAAAGAAAACACCCGTGAAGTTAAGGATAGAAATACCGATAAATAAGATGTTAAAACCGTAATGTTCCGCCAAAACTGCCCCCAAATAGGCGCTAAGGGCAATTGCTAACCCAACTGCAATATCTTCAAACGACCACTCATAGCCAGTCTTGCCCTTGTCCAGATGGTCAATGAATAAAATTCTCCAAGCGGGTACTGCCATGGAGTTGGCTAAGCCGTGGATAAATTCTACTAAATAAAGTTGCCGGGCCGAATGTACTAATAAATAAAGTAATGGGACTGAAGAAATGATAATCGAACCAAATAGTAGAAAGTAGAACTCATCGCGTTCGCCATCGGTTTTGTCCATAAACTTAGACAGCGGCACGGTGCTCAGGGTACGCGCTACCCAATAGGCCGTCGCGGATAATCCAACCACCTGTAGAGTACTACCTGGGATAGTCTTGAGGATAAAAACCGCGAAGATCGGTGAGATTAAACCAAAAGCAAAATACCACGCGAAGTGATACCCCACCAAAAATCTAATCACGCGATTGACCATGGGGATATTATAACAAATTTGAGCGCTCGGTATATAACCTCCCGCCATTCTTTCGCACTGTGCAATAAAACTCACTGTGCGAGACTCGCTGATTTACCCGCCTGCCGGACGGGCAGGGATAAAAAATCGAGCCTCTTCCGTTTCGCCTTGCTAGGCTTTCACTACATCTCCGATTTATTTATCAACAATCAGCTTCGCCTCGCCGTGGTTTTATACGCACAGAGAGCTCCTTTACGAATGGCAGAGATTATATACCTCGCTAGAGTTCTTGGAGAGGCCTTGCGGTTCAATTCTCACCATTTGACCCGCAAGGTTCAGAAAGTAGGCAAGAAAAAGCCTCTCTCCAAAGAGCAGATTTGTCCAGCATTTGAGGTCGGAGAGTGAAACGGAGGATTACCTGAAATGGCTGGAAGACAAATCCTGCTCTGACTGAGTAGTCGAGTGCAGGCGAGGACCGGGAGGAAAATTGGAGAGGGCGAGTGCCCTACTTAACTCTCGGAAACCCAAACCCCGAAGCATCATCATCGCCGAGTGGCGCGAGATCGAGAGCATTTTTATCTAAATCGGAGCGCAGGTTCTTAGCAATATCTTTTGGATCAAGTAAAATGTACTTCTCCCACTCTTTAGCCGCTAGGCCAGAAATAAACGGCGCGGCCATAGAGGTACCAGACAATACCGCGTAGCCGCCGCCCTTCCAAGTGGATTCAATATTAACTCCGGGAGCGGCAAATTCTATATCATGATCCTCTCTAACTTCCGGCTTAGTTTTTTTGTTTAGTCCGCGCGAACTCCACTCTGCCATTTCAAAATTTAAACCAAAAGCACCAACGGAAATGACATTTTTATCGGTGGCGGGATAATCGATACTATCAGAATAGGGGCCATCGTTGCCGGCCGCGCCCACCACCAAGACACCGCTATCAACCGCCCGCTGAACTGCTTGCTTAACTAAATCAGAAGATCTGTCGGAACCTAAACTCAGGTTAATAATGTTCGCCCCTTCCTCTACCGCGCTATCAACACCGGCCGCCACATCATCAGCCAAACAGGCGCCACTTACTGAGCAGACTTTAAGCACCAGCAGGTCAGCCTCTGGCGCTACCCCATAAATACCGACACCGTCAGAGCCACCATCGGCGGCAATAATGCCAGCCACATGCGTACCGTGGCCATTAGCGTCATCACACTTACTCTCCACTAAAGCAAAACGCGCGTTGCTGAAATCTCGGCAAAGCGCGATACGTGACTGCAAATCTGGGTGGGTGGTATCAATTCCAGTATCCAATACTGCCACCCTAACCTCCTTACCACCAGTCAAGGCAGTCATATCATTGCTATTATAAATATATTTTACCCCCCAGGTAATTTGTTCGGACGGTTCGGTGCGAGTTTCCGGACTAGCCGTCGGTGAGGCTTTTTCTACCTCACTTGGCATAATCTGGAAGACCTTAACTGGTTTAATTTCCACTCCCAAAACTTTAGTTAAACGCAACTGCCAATCGTTGAGGTCAGCAGTAAAACCATTATCAAAAGTATGCCGAGCATTGAAGGCATTACGTAAAAACTGGCTCTTGGATTTTATAAGATAACGTGGGCTGTCAGCCGCCTGAGCAGAAATGGCAAAAAATAGACAAGAAACGACCAAAAAGGTTAATTTAAAAGCCGTAAAACGCTTATTTGCGATAGTATTCATTGGTTAGGTTAAAACAGACCAAATTCTAGCATGTTTAACCCTCCTTGGCAAAAAGTTATCCACCCCATCTTTACTTCTCCCCCTCCGAAAAAATCTCATCCAGGCCGTTTTTGATTCGCTCACCAATATCGCGTAGGCGCCTCTGCACATCAATATAGTCCAAATAATAGCGCTTCAATAAGTACTTAATTAAATAAATTAAACCGATCGCAAAAAGCAGGAAGATTAGGAACCAGGTGGCACTACTAATTAACTGGAAGGAAAAGATAAAACTCTTGCCAAAGAAGAAGCCCACTCCAAAAGCCATAAACACCCAGCCGATTGAACCGATTAGGTTGTAGCGCGAAAATAGGCGCATGGGATACTTCAACATCCCAGAAAGTATCATCGTTATAATCTCTAGGCTAAAGGTAAATTTGGCGAAAATAATCGCCCGCCCACTATATTTTTTAAAATACTCCCGCACCTTATTAACTACTACCAAATTCTTTTCACTGCGCCTAGTCCAAAAATCTAAAACTTTTGACCCACCATAGTAACCCACCAGGTACCAAAGATAGCCATTAATCACATGGGCTAAAATCATTAACGGAATAACATAAATAGATTTTAATTCACCAATCGAGGTAAGAAAACCAGCCAGAATAATAGTGTTCATCCCCTCGAGTAGCGTACCCAAAAAAAGTAACCCATAACGATAGTCAGCCAGATAGGAGAAGTTTTGTGGAATGGCGGCTAAAAAATGTTCCATGAATTTGTCTCGTCACTATCAAGACTACAATAATTTAGCTCTCCCGCCAACATAGCCCAGAGTTAGCCAATAGATTAGCTGGCCTTGCTGTGTGGTCCAGAAAAAATGATCAAACAACCCCAAAAAGAGAAAAAACAGGAGTAGCGCTAAATTAAAACTCAAGCCGGGGTGTTTGGCGGCGCCGCTGAAAACCAGATTACCGAGAAAAAATAACATTGCCAACAATGCCGGCAACCCAACCTCGGCCGCAAGCAAAAGATAAAAGTTGTGGATTGGCTGGTAGAACCAAAATGGCAAGTCTGGTTGAGTAACCATAAACCAATTAACGAAATTACCCGGCCCCACCCCCAACCAGGGCCGCAAACTAACTGCGCCACCACCAATGGAGTTGTAGTAAAGTCGCTCGGTAATCGCTTGATCGTCAGTAGAAAAATTTAAGCGCGCTAAAGCTGGCAGATGAAACGCTCCCAGCCAAATCAAACTAACCATAAAGGTAACCAGTAAAAAATAAACAGTTTTTTGTTTAAACAGCGTCCGCCAGTGGATGGTATGCCGATTTAGAAAACACCAAACCAACCAACCCAACACGGCAAAAATTGTTGTGCCGCCAATGATAATACGAGAAAAAGTGCAATAAAAAGCAAAGAGTAGAAGGGCATAAACTAACAACAATCCAGCGATCGCGTCACGGCTTTCCCCTGGGGCTTTCGAGAAATAAATCATTAACCAAACAGCAATCACTCCTACCAGAAAGATGGCTAACACATTAGGGTGTGGCAGGGTGCCATAAGCGCGTAGCCAGCTACCAGCACTAGTCGGCCCTCCGGCTCCGCTCAGGAGGGGCACTACCGCTATCCCATTAAAATATGGGCCCAGTACCGTTTCTCCCAACCAACGCAACCCTAAATCATGTTGTATAAAAGCTTGTCCAATCGCTATCACTGACTGTACCAAGCCAGAAGCCACTACTACAAACCCCGCCATCAGCCAGTTGATTTTTTGCCAATTAACTTTTACAAAATAAAATAACCCACCTAACTCCAACAACCTTAACCAATGGTAAACCGCTAACGTCTTGTCTACTGCCACACAAACCGATAGCCCGGCAAAAACCAAAAACACTCCCAAACAATAGTCGACAAAAGAAAATTTAAATTTCTCCATACGCTGACCCAAACAATAGCCCACCGCCCAGCTAGCTAACAATAATAAAATTAATCCATCGGTCAGGTAGAAAAAAACTGATGACCACTCGACAAAATCACCGTTAGGGGCATAAATTAACAAACGGGTCTGCAGTGGCAGACAGAAGAGGAGAAGGTAAAACAGGAACTGCTCAATTTTTTTATTCATAATGACTAAGCTCAAATGACTAATGACTATTCAAATCCTAATAACAAAATTTTAATTTAGATTTCGAACTTTGTCATTGGTTAGTCATTTGACATTAGCCATTTTCCATTGCTTATCTCTATACCACTCCATAATTAAAGAGGGTGTAGATCAATCCGCTAAGCGCCACCAGACCAATCAGATACCAAAGCAGCACGGGCAGATGCAGTGAGTACTCTGGCATGCGATGTCCCTGTTTTTTAACCTTATGATAAACCAGAATTAAAATTATTAGCTCAATACTAAAAGCTACTCCGCCCGAGAAGCCAATTACTTTAATATAATCACGCACCTGCCAGAGGAAAAATAGATAGGGTGGCATTAAAGCCAACAACCAGGCCACAAAACGTGGCACCTTGAAATCAAACATGAAAACCTCCTGCATCACCGTGCTCAAGTTAATAAAGGAGGTAAAGACTGCCAGCAACCCAAAAATTGATCCCAAGATAATCGCCTTATTTCCCAACCATGGCAACAAACTATCGATTGCCTCAGGCGTAATGCGGTCGCCCACTACTCCCAATAAAACCAAAGAAAAAATTAGGTAAAGCACTGGTGGAATTAACGATCCCCAGATGATGGCTTTTTTAAAGAAATGGTCCTTCCCCTCCAAGATTTCATGCTGCACCACAACTCCAGACAAACCAGTAATCGCAAAGAGAATTGTTCCATAAGGCAAGAACCAATAGTGCCAGTGCCAAACATTGGTAGTGAAATTAACCAACTGCATATGGGGCGCACTCCAAAAAGCTAAAACACCAATCGCAATCAAGTAAAAAGTGGCCATGATTAGATCAACCCGAGCCAACACTTTTATGCCCCCCGCTACGATCAGTGCCCCCACCACAAAAAAAATAAAACTAGCCAATTCCGGTGACCAAGCAGTTGCCCACAATCCAGATATATTAGAAAGAAAATCTCCGCCCACGATAATGTAGGCCAACAAAGCAGAGTAAAATCCGAGTGTAATGGTAAACAACATTAACCAACGCGCCCACTGACCCAAATAGACTGTGGCGTAGCCAATTAGGTGATGGGCGCGTTTAGTACGCAAAACAATCTCGCCATAGGCGAGATTGAGAGCCAAGGTAATTGCTGTTAGCACCACCAGATAAATTAATGCCAACAGCCAACCAGCCTTAACAAATACCAACGGTAAGCCAAAGATGCCTACCCCAATGGTGCCGCCCACCAGGGCGGCTATAGCAGAGAGCTTGGTTTTGTTCACCACTCTCTATTTTAGAGCGACTGCCAGTACTTCGTCAATGTTTTTCGCCAGTACAAATTTAATCGCTTGGCGGACTTTTGGTGGTAAATCTTCCAAATCTTTTTTATTTTCCGCTGGCAATACAATAGTCTTCACTCCAGCCCGATGCGCCGCTAAGATTTTTTCTTTGATCCCGCCGATTTCCAGCACCTTGCCGCGTAAAGTAATTTCCCCGGTCATCGCTACCTCTTTGCGCACTGGTCGTTTGGTTAAAAGCGAAACGATCGCTGTAATCATACCGACACCAGCTGATGGCCCATCTTTTGGAATTCCGCCTGACGGGACATGTACATGAATATCGGATTTATAGAAATCTTCTTTAATTCCCAGCTTCACTGCGTTAGCGCGTACATAGCTCAAGGCCGCCTGGATTGACTCACGCATCACGTTACCCAAGTGGCCAGTTAAAACTAAACGCCCACGCCCATCCATTTTAGTAGCCTCAATTGAGAGAATCTCCCCGCCCACTGGTGTCCAGACTAGGCCAGTCGCCACACCAATCTCGTCTTTTTTCTCCGTGACTTGATGGGTATAGCGCGCCGAGCCTAAAAACTTGTGTAACAACTGCTCAGTTAGTTTAATTTTAGTCTTGTCCGATTTTCCGCTTTCCACCACTTTACGAGTAATCTTACGGAAAATAGTTGAGAGTTTGCGCTCTAATTCGCGCACCCCGGCTTCACGGGTATGCTGTTGAATGATGTCTCGGAAGATGCCGTCAGAAATACTAACGGTGCTATTGGCTAAGCCGTGCTGTTTGGCCAACTTCGGCATCAAAAACTTTTTCGCAATTGCCAATTTTTCGTCCTCGGTATAACCCGGAAACTCGATAATTTCTAAACGATCACGCAAAGCCGGTGGAATCGTGTCCAACATGTTAGCGGTGGCGATAAATAACACATCCGATAAATCAAATGGCACCTCCAAGTAATTATCGGAAAAAGAAAAGTTTTGTTCTGGATCGAGTGCTTCTAACAGTGCCGCTGATGGATCACCCCGAAAATCTTGACCAATTTTATCAATTTCATCTAACATAAAGACCGGATTTCTGGTACCAGAGGTGTGGATGCCTTGAATAATGCGTCCGGGCAAAGCGCCAACGTAAGTACGCCGATGGCCACGAATCTCCGCCTCATCGCGCAAGCCACCAAAGGAAACCCTAATAAACTTACGGCCAAGCGCACTGGCGATGGATCGGCCAATAGAAGTTTTACCCGTACCGGGTGGACCAAAGAAACATAGAATCGGGCCCCGTACTTTGCCGACTTTTTTCTGTACTGCTAAGTGTTCCAGAATGCGTTCTTTGGTTTTTTGTAAACCATGATGTTCGGCCTCGAGTACGTTCTCGGCCTTTTTCATGTCAATTTTATCGGGACTCTTATTTGACCAGGGCAGTTCGATTAACCAATCCAGATAAGTGCGCAGATATGATACCTCTGGGCTAAACATTGGCATTTTTTCCAGACGATCTAACTCCTTTAATGCCTTCTTTTGCGTCTCCTCTGGCATGCCGGCCTTTTTGATTTTCTGACGCAACTGATCATACTCACCTTGTTCACCATCCATGCCTAGCTCTTTCTCAATACTTTTCATCTGCTCACGCAAAAAGATTTCCTTTTGCATCTTGCCTAACTGTTTTTTGGTTTCTTTGACTACCTTGCGCTCGGCGTCAATAATTTCTAACTCGCGCGCCAGGTAAAGATTTAACTGCTTAAGGGCAATATTAATATCAAAGGTTTCTAAAATATTTTGCTGATCTTCTAAACTCAGATTAAGATTGACCGTAACTAGGTCAATTAACTGTTCGGGATCTTTAATTTGATTCAGTGTAAAAATTAAAGACGGCAAAATTGAAGGCATCATTTTGGCTTCACTAACTTTTTTAAACTCATCAATGGTGGCACGAATCAGCGCCTCGCTCTCGACGGTGGTGCGGTAGGAGAGTCTGGCTAGTTCAGCCTGTACCTTAAAAAACGGCTCTTCTTGGGTAAAGTCATCAATGCGCACCCGCGCTACCCCTTCCACGTCAACTTTAAACGAACCATCGCTGGCGCGATTAGTCGAAATAATCCGGCCTAGTGTGCCAATGCGATAAAAATCCTCAATGCCGGCCTCGTCCTTCATGTTAGTCTGCGCCACAAAGGCCACATAACCATTGTGCGCAATCGCATATTCTAGCGCCGCTACCGATTTTAAACGCTGAACCGTGAGCGGAATAACAATGCGTGGAAATAGCACCACATTTTTCAGGGCAATTAATGGCAATTCGTTGCCAATCTCAATATCGTTGATTTTTATCATAATTATTTAATACTAATCTACAAATGACAAACGAATGCCACAAATATTATACCCTAAATAAGAGAAACTATTCGCATGCCCTATTCGTTAAGGGTTCCCAACCATTGTAGCAATTGGCACTCTACAGTCAAGAGTGCCAATTGGTTGCTCTCGGTCGCAGAGACAGCTTTTCTTGTGCCAGCAGAATTTGCCGGCGCAAATTCTGCTTTACTTACCTTTGTGGGATTTGCTCGCTGTGGGGCTACCGCCCCATAATTATACAGCTCGCAACCTGGCAATCCACAGTCGGTAGTGCACCGAAAAGCAGTCACTGCTCCCTCAATACAAGAGTTTTTATTTAAAGAAAAGCCCCGCCGGAGAAGCGGCGGGTTACTTGAAATTCTGGAGATACCAATCCTGGCCGACTGAGTGGCTGAACGCAGGCGAGGACCAGAGCGGAGAAAAGGCCGAGGGCAGAGCGATTTACAACTCAAAACTCTCCCCCATTTTCGGGATTACCGTATCCACCGAGATTTTAGCTTTGATAGCTTCGCTTAATGCGATGGCAGATTCGTCCTCACCCTGGACCAAAAATACTTTTTTGAGTTTGCCGGATTCATTGGCTCTCTCCACCCAATCTACTAGTTGTGGTTGATCGGCATGGCCGGAGAAACCACCAATGGCTTTAATTACACAACCAACCGCAACCGATTCATTGTAAATTCTCACGTGTCTCTGCCCTTCCAAAATCTTTCTGCCCAAACTACCATCCACCTGATAACCCACAAAAACGATCGCGTTATCCGGCCCAGGCAAATAACGGCGTTCATGATGTAAAATTCTGCCACCGGTTGACATACCCGAACCAGCCAATATAATTTTCGGACCCGGTGTATCGTTAATTTTCTTAGATTCCATCACACTTTCGGTCAGACGCAGACCAGGAAAGTTAAAAATATCATCGCCGCTGGCAATCAGATCGCGTGCCGCCTGATTAAATTCAGACTGATGTTTACGATACACCCTGGTCATCTCGATAGCCAACGGACTGTCAAAAAATACCGGCAACACCGGAATAATCTTATTCTCGACCAACTTGTTAATCACAAAGAGAATCTCCTGGGCCCGTTCTACCGCAAACACCGGCAACATTAAAGCGCCCTTATGCGCAACGACATGCATTAATGCCTCCAGCAGTTTGGCCTCGCGTTCGGTTTTGTCTTCGTGAATGCGTCCGCCGTACGCTGATTCAACGGTAATATAGTCAGCGTCTTTTATAAAATCTTTTTCCGGCATTAATAAAGAACCGGAGTTGCCCAGGTCACCCGAAAAACCTAAAACTTTTCCGTTAATCTCCAGGTGTACCAAGCTAGAACCCAGAATATGACCCGCATTAAGTAGCGACATTGAATTACCCTGACCCAGATCAACGGTTTGATAATAATCTAGCCCTTCAACCAGCTCCATTACGCCAGTGGCATCCGCTTCGGTATAAAGCGGTGGGTGACCAGAGAATTTGGCCTCTTCGGCAATATGTTGCCAGTTATCGGGAAAGGCCTGTTCCATCACATCACGCGTACCGTTACTAGTTAGCACTCGCCCCCGAAAACCGTCACGATAAAGTTTAGGTAGACGACCGAAATGATCGGCATGCGCATGGGTGATAATAATAGTATCAATTTCTGCCGGCGCATAACTAAAGGGGGCATAATTTAAATCCTCAGCAAAGCGTGATCCTTGCGCTAATCCGCAGTCAATTAAAATTTTCTGCCCGGTTTCAGTTTCGATCAGATAATTGGCTCCAGTTACCGACTGGGCTCCGCCACAAAAAGTCATTTTTACTTGCGCCATGGTTTATCGGGGTAATTTTTTAGCACAAATTTGTAGACATCCACATCTGGTGGCACCACAATATCTCCATCGGCAATCCAGGCGTCAATCAGTGCCCGATCAGTTTGGGCAATTGCTTCCGTCGTCTTATGCCTACGTTGCGTTTGGGTGGACATTGAGATATCAACATTGAGATCGCTACTAAAACTCGACTGGGCGCTAAACATTAGAGCGATGAAAAAACCCGCCACCCCCAAAAGCAACAACGCTCCGATCCAGGACTCAACGCGAAAGGTTAGAGGATTTCTCATATTACCTTACTATTATTGTACCGGTTTCGTTGGGATTTCGCTCGTTATGATAGCTAAAAATTCCCACCGCGCTAAAGGTATAAGTAAAAGATTCTTTATTACGAATTTCGCTGGCACTGTCAAAACCCACCAGTCCATTATGCGCGGGGTGTGGATCAGTCACTACTCGAATCGGCAGAGTATTGTCATTTTCGAAACGCACAGTATCACCGGCATGAATACGTAAATTAGTTGGACTAAAGACCCCGCGATCGTAATAAACTGAGTAGGTGCGGGCTGGACGACTAGCAATGGTGTTAGTCGGCGTTGGTAGAGAGCCAATCAAGTTTTTGCCACCCTGGCTGAAGTATAAAACCGCCGCTGAAAGTAGTATTAAAAATAAAAGAATAAAAAGCCAGCCCAAACCGCTGGGCTCCGCACCGTCGGCCCGTTCCGCTAATCGTTCTTTTAGACTAGCCATGGCTTGATCTTAGCACACTGCCAATAGTTTAAGCAAAAACTACTTGAGTAAACTGAGGACCATTTCTTTATCCGACCAGGGAATTTTCTGGCCGTTGGCGAGCGCCATTGAGGTTTCAGCGCCCTTGCCGGTAATTACGACAATATCGCCTTTTTTCGCTTTTGTCAACGCATACCGCATCGCCTCCTTGCGATCTATGATTTCAAACAAATTGGAAATTGGAAAACTTATCCCGAGTGAACCGTGGGATTGAGAATTGGAAATTCCCGATTTTACTTCCGCTAAAATTTGAACTGGGTCTTCGTCATACGGATCTTCGTTGGTCAGAATAATTTCATCACAATAATGCGCGGCGATTTTGCCAAACTCGGGGCGTTTCCACTTGTCACGCCCACCCCCCGCCGCCCCCAAAATTGCAATTAGTCGCCCACCCCGCTTCAGTTGGCGTTTCAAATAGTCGTAAACTAAAATCAACGAGTCTGGCGTATGCGCGTAATCTACCACTACCCAAAATCCCTGCTCGGACCAGATAAACTCCATTCGCCCGGGAATAGTATTAATCTTGGCAATCGCTCGACGAATTACCTCCGGCTCCACCCGATAGTTTTCCGCCACACTAGCCGCCGCTAAAATATTGTACTTGTTAAAATCACCCGGTAATTCAGTTTTCAGCCCCAATCGCTCCCAATCCTGCGCCGTGTATAAAATGGTCTTTTGCGAAGGCATTTTTTGAAAACGCTCGAATAACGGATCGTCCGCGTTTAAAATGTGGGTCTGGTTGGTTTTCTTAAATAACTGCTCCTTGGCCTGAATATATTTTTCATAACTGCCATGGTTCTCAATATGCTCACGATGAATGGTAGTTAAAACCGCGCAGTCAAATTTAATTCCCAAGTGACGCTTTTGTTTAATCCCCTCGGAGGTTACCTCCAGCACGACATACTTACAACCCGCGCTTTTTGCCTGGTGTAAAAAGTGTTGCAAACGCATCCGCCCGGGCATGGTCATTTTCAAAGTGTTCGGCCACTCCTTTTCGCGAATTTTATAACCCAACGAACCAATCGCCGCTACTGGTTCACCGGCTTCTTCTAAAATTTTGGCAATCAAAAAAGTGGTGGTAGATTTACCCTTGGTACCAGTCACCCCAATAATCTTCATTCCGCGTGAAGGAAAGCGATAAACAATCGCCCCCGCCCAAGCCAAGAGCCAGTGATAAACTGGCTGGCTCGCCCTAAACACCCAATGCGGGATGATTTTCCGCCCCAAACTCAATAACTGCTCTAATGGTTTGTTTTCTTTCAGCACAAAGTGATTATAACTACCTTTTTAATAGTTTGTACAGCTCGTACCAAAACCAGCGCACTGGAAAAACAAAGGCGCCGGGACGTTCCACTACCTGCCCGCCCCAGCCGAGCTTGAATTCAGTTACTCCGGGCCAGAGTTTGGAATCAATCCCCCACCAGTCATAATTATTTACGTCTTCGGCTTTGAGTTGGCGCATGATTTCCCAATGCAATAAACTGGGTGCGCGTAAATCTTTACGACTGTAATCCGAAGCACCATGCAAATAATAACCAGTGCCCTGCCAAACTAGCACCAGTGCCGCCGCTAACGGCGCCCCATCTAGCTCGGCCACAAATAGTTTTACCGGCATTTCGGCATGGTCAGAAAAGAATTCAAAAAACTTTTCATAATACTCGCGCGGATGGGTACCAAATTTTTGGCGCTGAGAAGTTTTATCTAGTAATTGTAGAAAAACCTCTAACTCATCGCTCTCACGCACGGTAAGATTGTTTTTCTGGGCCACCCGTAGACTGTAGCGGGTGCCGTGACTAAAACCAGCCAAGATTTCTGTTTCATCTTTGGTTAGGTCATTTACCACTGTTTTGGCGGGCTGAAGTTTTTTCTGCGTCGGTCTAAATCCTTGGCGTACAAGTACTTGCGCCACACTATCAAATAGTGGTTCTGCTTGTACAAAGACGGCCTTTTCTTTTTTTGCCAACTGACGCATCGCCCGCACAAAATTCCGCACGGCATTGTCGCTTCCGCCGGTTAACGCATTAAAATCAATCTCCGGCCCATGGGAAATATATAAATAGTTTTTACGCAACGGAATATCGCGTCGCACAATCAACGCCTTGATATTATTCTCGTCATAATTAAAAACCTGGTGCCCTAAAGTTCGTTGAAACTCCGCCCAGGTATTAGTTTGTAAAAATGATTGGCTCATCTTTTTTGTTTTGCCAAGATTTGTAAAGCCGCTCGAATTTTATCTTCCGAAGTTTTGGCATCTTGCGAAACATCTTTCAATACTTCCTTGGCCTGATAAGCCGAATAGCCCAGCGCCACCAAGGCATCAATCGCCTCGCCCTCGGAAGC
>MGKD01000028.1 GCA_001794605.1 Candidatus Yanofskybacteria bacterium RIFCSPHIGHO2_12_FULL_45_19b
TGACTGCCAGCGCCGCTCTCTGCGACTCATTTAGGCTCACTGTTCCAAACAAGCGGCCGCTTTTAATTGCCTCAGCCACCTGGGCTTTATTAAGTTGTTGAGCTTCAAACTTCTTCTTCTCTGTTTCAATATCCTGGGCGCTGAAGCCTTGTCCTACTCTGGCGCGTTCACCTCTACCTTTTGTGCCAAAGACACTAGCCACACTAGCTTCACGCAATTTTTCTCCGCGTTCCCCACCCACACGAAACTTGCCAAAACCATACCCCTTGTCTTTATATTCTTTCTGTTTTTCCTCCCAGCCCTTCTTAACCGCGGTGACATAGGTGCGATCTCTGCCCCACTGATTGACCTTGCTGGAGATTTTGTCGTTGAAGAATTTGCCAGCTGAGGCGCTACCGCCAAAGCTGATATCTTTGGCAAACTTGAGGCCATAGACGATCGCCAGGATACAAATCACATAGTAAAAAAGATCTTGGAAGGCAAAACCAAAAAAGCCACCAAAGGCGTCAGTGCCGGCTTTGGGGGCGGCTTGCACCACCGCGCTGATTGAATTGCGCGCTTTGAGAATAATCAAAGAAAGGAAAAGGGTGAACAAATAAGCCGGCAAAAACACCACCCAACCCACAAACTCCTTGAACCACATATCGTACATTTTCTTGGTGCCGGGTAAAATTGAAGCGGTCCAGGCTAGCGGTGAAATAATCATTAGTGCCCACAAAACCGGAATACGCACTAATGAAAAGGCAAAAGCCGAGACAATCGCCAAGAGAGCGATAAAAACCACCACGATTGACATGATGGTACTCAAAATTGCATCAAAAGCGGTACGCCCCAGATTGCCATTGTCTCCTACACTGCTGATACTACTAGCGCTGTTATTAACATTTTTTTGGCCATCACCGACCAACTTATTCATCTGTAAGGCGGCACCGAGATTATCGGCAATACTCTTCTCATCGCCACCGATCGAGGCCAGCATTACATTAGAAACAATGTGTGAGGCGCGGATCGCGTAATTACAAATCACTAAACTGAAGTTGATCAATAGTGCTATTACAATCAGGCGTGCCATCAGGCCTTTCCAGTTGTAGTTTTTAATCTGGAAGATGGTGGCAAAAGAAATCACGATTAACATCAAGATAAAAAACATGTTAGAAAAGTCGCGCATCACTCGCCAGGTCTCATTTACCACCACAATATTTTTAAAAAAGTTGGCCTGATAGGTTAGGAAGTAGGCCAAGCCACCCACTGCCCAACTTAAGAGCGAACCTAAAATACTCAGGACTAGGCCCTGAAAAAATACGATTGCTTGAGTGAAAGCTGTGGCGGCGATACTGCCGATTCCAAACATATATTTATTGGCTAACCCCCATCATTAAAATTGGTAAAGCAATTGGTACCAAACAAACGGTAGTTGGCAAGGCGGTGCCCAGCACCCAGGAACCAGGGTGCGCAATGTAGTAAGGATAAAGGCGTGTGCCGGGGACAATGGCAAAAATGCCTGGCCGTGGTAGGCCAACCGTGATTACTACAAAGGGGCAAAGTAAACTGGGAGGGATAATACTCTTCACTCTGCCTCCGAAAGGAAGGCCAAAGGGAATGGCTGATGCCTGCATAATCGGCAAGGCCCAGGCGATAGTCGCCACTATTAACAAAAACACCAACCAGCCTGTTTTTTTATTATTTGCGGCAGTCATGGGGTTTAAAAAGGTGTGTTATTGGCTTGGCAAGTTTGCTGACAGGTACGCTGGGCATTGTCTCGGCAAGCGGCGCTATTATTGGCGACATTGGCTTGAGAACTACAACCGGCTCGACAGGCGGTGATTTCATTAAAGGTTGAGAGCGAATCGCAACCCGAGTCGGCGATGCACTGGGTTGGATCGGCTACCGGAGCATCACAAGCAAAAGCATTTACACATTGCTGGATACAGTTGCCATTAACTGAAGGGTTGGGATCAGACAGGTTAGTAGAACTGTTCGGCGGATTAACTTTGCCGCTAGCCAGATTGTTTAGTTTTCCCAAAAGCGCGCCTCCTAAGGCATTTCCTACACTACTTAGTATCTCGGAGAATTCATCGGCGCTCGTAATCCAGGAAAAATCTTCTGTGATGGATTTTTCTACCGTGCTTTTTAAAATCTGGCCAGGCGTTTTGACTTGTCCCAAAACCACACAACTGAAATCCAAACCCTTACCCTCACAGTCGCGCTTGGAAGTGAAGCTTCCTCCCGAAACCGCGTCGTTAATGTCAGCCTTGGTTTCAGCGTCGCGTTGTTTGGCCAACTCTTCCAATGAAGAAGTTAATACTCCAGTAATATTGTTTTGTGGTTGTAGTAGGCGGAGAAAAGTTTCCCAGCCTCCCCCTTGGACAAAGCTAGCGCTAAATTTATTTTTGACTAATGGATCAACCGTGCACTTGTTCTCAATATTAAAATAGCTCAACGAGCCAGTGCGATATTTGGCTGGTAGAAAACTTAGTAAGCCGGTGGGTTTGAGGTTGAAGGCGCTTTTTAATGAACCAGACAAGTATTTGCAAATAGTTGAGTCTTTTCCTAATGCGGCATCATAAAGAATACCCCGGAAAACGTTCTCGCCACGATACTCGGCTTTTTGAGAAAAATCTCGCCAGTCTTGCACAAAGGAGGCGCCACCGGCCCCATAGCCATTACCACCATTTCCAAAATCACGCCCAGACTTAAGTGAAACCACACTTAACACTTTTTCTTGTAGAACACTCTCAATATTTCTGGCTAACGAACGAGTGATTACATCTTCTAGTTCTTCTTTTATGGCGTAAGGGTAATCTGCGACTACGGTAACGGGAACGGAGGGGACAAATGAGCCCAGCGAACCAATGGCGCCAACTGCCGGCCTAATGCCAGTCAAAATTCCCAGAGCCAATCCAGCTACCAAAGACCAGGTGAAGATTTTTTGTGAGAAGTTTTTTTTCATAAGTCAGGCTAGTTGTAGCTAGCCGCTTTTACACGGATACCATCTAGGGTGGGTTGAACACGACCAAACTCATCAACTAATTTTTGGAAGGCCAGGATATTGGCTATCGGGTCGGTGGTAGGATCGGTAATATATTGGTAGGCCAAACTGAAGCGTTCCATGGAGTCAAGTAGTTTCAAGTGCAGATCGGTCCAGTCAGCTGGCACTGGTAGTTTTAGTAACTCTTGGTAGGAGTCAGCAAAGGAGTTACTTAACTTTATAAATACTGGGTTTTTTTCTTGCGGGGCTAAGGTGTAGAGCTGTAGACCGCTTTTCATCTCTTCAATTTGTTCATCTTTTGATCTAAGCAGGGTGGCATCAAGGATCTTTACCAAGCTATCGACATAGCTAGCCACGGTTTCGCGGCTGTTGTCATTGAGGATCGTCAGATCGGCCCTGGTACTTTTTGGGGTAAAACGGTCTTCAAAATCAAGGTAGGCTTGAGCACCGATTAAACCAATGTTCTTCTGGAAATCTTTATTATTAGCTGGATCTTTCAGGGCACCAGCCACTAACCCTGTGGCCAGCAGGTCGGATACTTGATTAGTTAGGTTGGTGGTAGCAACACCAGCGGCGTTCCTCGGCTGACAGCCCTCGATATCTATTTTTTTAGGATTGCAACCTGACATCACCTCTTCCCCATCTAGATAGCCATCACCATCACTGTCGGGGTTTTTGGGGTCAGTGCCGTAATAGGCCTCGTCAGCGTCCGACAGGCCGTCGTGGTCAATATCATTACTGTCGTTGTAGTTAATCACCCTCGCCACCGTTGGGGCGTTGGCGGTAGCGGAACTAAAGGTCTGGCTAAGCAAAAGCCCTACCCGGCCAATTACTAAGCCAGCAACAACAAATAACCCAACCATTAGGGCTTTTACGGTTTTCGTCATATCTAGCCATAATTATACACTGCTTTTCCACAGCTAAGAAACAACCTTATGAACAAGTTTATTCCACTGTTCGAACGAGAGGTTTTCTGGTCTAATTTGTGGGTCTAGACCAGCGTTTTTTATGATTTTAACAATCTCGTCTTTATCAATTTTCAGCCCGACGGACAGGTTGTTTACCAGCTGTTTGCGCTTACTGGCAAAGCCGATGTGCAGTAATCGGAAAAACTTCCGGCGATAGTCGATAGTCAATTGTCTATTGTCTGGTTGGATTTTAAGAATAGCCGAATCTACCTCTGGCATCGGGTCAAAACTAGAGCGGTTAACCAAACCGACAATACTAGCGGTGGCGTAGTATTCGATACTGAGCGAAAGCAAATTAGCGTGCGGTGGCTTGGCCACCGCACGCTCCGCCACCTCTTGCTGTACTAAAAAAACTATGCGTTGTGGTTGTGGCCATTCCTCTAGTGCTAGTCTGATTAGGTGGCTGGTTAGGTAATATGGAATGTTGCCGACTACCTTGTAGCAAGATTTTCCATTTTCCATTTTCCAGTTACCAATTAATGTTTCAATGTCTAATTTTAAAATGTCACCGGTGATTATTTTGACTGTGGGAAATTTTTTGGCCAACTGACTGGCTAGTACCTCATCTTTTTCAATGGCAACAATATTTGCGCCACTATTAACCAGGTGCCTAGTTAACAATCCGGTTCCCGGCCCGACTTCTAAAATTGTCTCCCCCACTTGTGGCGCTAGGGTGGCAATAATTTTTTCATGCGCTTCCGGGTCAATTAACCAGTTCTGTCCGAGAGACTTTTTTGCCTTAATCATATTTAATTTTCTTTTCGTACCAGTCTGGATAATCCGTATCCACTATCTCCTCGTTTACGGTTTGGCTGATCAGTTCTTCCGGGATCTCGCCCAAAAAACGTGAGACCGGATTATACTGGGTATTGCCATACATCGTGCGGTAAGAGCAGTGCGTCAGATAGAGTTTTTTCTTCGCGCGGGTGATGCCGACATAGCAAAGTCGGCGTTCCTCTTCTAGTTCGGCGGGGTTAATCAACGAACGCGAGTGCGGAAACACTCCCTCCTCCATGCCCACCATAAAAACCGTCGGAAACTCCAAACCCTTAGCGGCGTGAATGGTCATTAGAGTAATCAGATTTTGCGTTTCTGCGCTACGATCAGCATCTTGAATCAGCGCCACCTCTTCCAAAAATTTTGCTAACCCCTCAACGAGTGTGAGGTCGTCGTATTTTTTCGCTACCGTTAAGAGTTCTTGCACGTTTTCCCAGCGTGCTTCCGCCTCAGTAGTTTTTTCTTTTAGGTAAACTTGATACGACAACTCGCTCAACAGGTGCTTAATAAAACGGAATAGGGTTAGTTTGGCTTTGTCTGGATTAGTTAGATCAGCCAAAATTTTGGCCAGCTCTTTTACTC
>MGKD01000029.1 GCA_001794605.1 Candidatus Yanofskybacteria bacterium RIFCSPHIGHO2_12_FULL_45_19b
GGATTATATTAAACATGAGCAAGCGCTATCTACTAATCGTAATAGTTTTTGTACTACTAGGAATCAGTGGCTGGTTAGTTTTTTCCTTGGTCAGCCCCGATAATCAAACCCTAACCGCCGACCTCTCCGGGGCGTTGGGACGTTTTAACACTCCCACCAAGAGCTTGAATAGTGCACCCGCTCTCCATTTAGTTAGAATCAGCAGTGTGCCGGCCTTGGGAGCCGGACTGTCCGCTGATGGAAGAACGGTGCTTTATTTTGACAAAAATTCTAACCGCTTAACCCAAAGCGACTTCACTGGTACCAAAAGTAGTTCTCTGGCCGTCACCGCTCCGGGTAAGGTCAATGATGCCATCTGGTCAAACAATGGAAAGGATGGAATAGTAAGCTACACCAGCGGAAACAGTAAAAAATTCGGCTACGTTAATCTGCGTAATAATCAGATTACTAAACTAGCTGATAATATTGTCACTCCAACTTTTTCTCCCAACGGAGATCGCGTGACCTATCTCTACCATGAAACCAGCACCGGCCGGGGCAATATTAGTATTGCCAACCCGGATGGTGGTGATTTTAAAATAGTACTGTCAACGCGCAATCTTGAATTAGGGCTTAGCTGGCCACGTCTAGGAGAGATTGCTTTTTACAATCCACGCCAAATTGATGGTGGTATATTTTTATTAGACACCGCCACTCATCAATTAAAAAATGTCACCCCGGATATTAATCCGACGGCGATGATTGATGGCATGAACTGGTCACCTAATGGCGAGAGGTTAATCTATTCAGAACGAGCGGAAGATGAGCGAGCGCTTTATGTACTAAACGCTAACACTGGCGGTCGAGATCTACTGGACTTTACTAGCCACCCAGACAAGTGCGTCTGGGGCTTGAACTCTAAAACGCTCTACTGTGGTGGCCGGCTGACTGGCGACCGCGCCGATAGTTTATTCCAGATCGACCTGTCAACCAAAGAGATTAAACAACTCACCGAACCCCTAGCGGCTGACCAGATTAATATCTTTAAACCAATTATTACTCCCACTGAGGATTACATTATTTTCACCAATCAAAACGATGGCTATCTCTATAGCATAAAGCTACCGTAAAAACAGTTACCATTTTCCAATTACCATTGATTTAACCATTTAAGCATTTGTTCATTTTCAGACAATGTATAAATGAAACAATGGCAAATCAATGGAAAATGATAATTGGTAAATGCTAAATGATTAGTGGTTTGATTACCACTCGACGCTTTGGTTCCTCACCAATACTAGCCGTCTCAACATCGGGATGTGAGGCCAACTCAACATGAATCAAACGACGATCATAGGCGGACATTGGTTCCATCGCTTCCGCTTTTTTACTAGCACGCACCCGCTCCGCTACCGCTAAAGCGGCACTAACTAACTGTTTGGTGCGCAGTTGGCGATAATCATTTATATCAACTGAGAAGTTGGGGAGATCGGGTAGCTCACGTAAAGCACACAGCCGCACCATTTGCTCCAGAGCACCAATGTTTTGGCCATTTTTACCAATTAGTGGCCCCGAGCCAACCTCTACACTAATATTAACCGCCCAGTTTTCTGGCTCATTGGCCAAAGGAGAAACCGCAACTAGACACTGATAACCCAACTGCCCCAGTAGTTGGGTAGTTTTTTCTTTTAAAACCGCTTCAATCTTAATGTTTGCGCCCTTTTCTTCCATAAAAACATCTTAGGCCTTCCCAAACTCTTTATCAACCAGACGATTCACATAGAGTTGTTCAAATACTCCCACCAAAGTGGTTACTGCCCAGTAGAGCACCAGGCCGGCTGGCAAATTCCAACCGATCACCACAATCATTACCGGTAAAAAATAGAGCATCTGCTTATTGAGCATGGCGGGGTCAAGAACTGAGGCCGACTTAGCTCCAGGCACCGGCTTAGGCGTCCGGCCGGCCATTAGTTTCGCCTGAATAAATTGCAAAATACCAGAGATAATTGCTAAGACGTGGCTTTTGCCAGCCAAACTAAAAAACCCCAAAGAAACCTGATTAATAGTGCCTGGATTAGTAACGAAAGTGTAGAGGATTTTTAAACTATCAGGATTAAGACCATTAGCTAGGGCCCGATAAAGCGCTAACAAGATCGGCAACTGGATCAAGAGCGGTAAACAACCACCGGCTGGATTAATCTTTCTCTCTTTGTAGAGCGCCATCACCGCCTGCGCTTGGGCGGCTTTGTCGTTTTTAAATTTTTCCTGCAAAGCTTTAATCTCGGGCTGAATTCTGGCTAATAAACGCTGAGCACGATTGGCCTTGATGGAGAGGGGAAGAAAGACAATCCGCATCGCCACCGTCAAAACAATAATCGCTATACCAAAATCATGGCCGGGAATAACGTTATATATCCCTACCAAGAGGTTAAAGATCGGGCGATAAATTATTTCGTTAAAAAGCCAGGTCATATTATATTCTAGTTAGTGGATTACATTTTAATAAACGTCTGCTGGCCAATCTCAATCCGCGCCACCAACCATAACGTGTGATAACTTCTTCGGCATATTCTGAGCAGGTTGGATAGAAACGACAGTTGCTGTTGCTGGTTAGACTAAGCCATTGAATTGATCGAGCGATGGTTTGACGATAAAAAAACAATCCAACCCGTAACAATTTTAAAGTGGTTTTTTTATAATACATTTGCTTGGCTTAGACAAGATTGGCTTTCCTAAATAATTGCTCTAGGCTAATTTTGATCTGGTTGGATTTAAGTTTAGCACAGCCAGCCTTAACTCCAATCACCAGATCAGTTGGACGACTGGTGTCTAAACACCAATACTCAGCCAACCAGGCACTGATAATACGCCGAAGTTGGTTGCGCTTAGTAGCTAGGGGGATAGCTTTACGAGAAATCACAATCGCCACCCGGTTATTAGTAACAGCACCTGGCGTATAGCGCAACAAGAAAAAGTCATCACCAACTGTTTTCCCTTGCTGAGAAATCCTTAAAAAATCGGCCCGATTGGTCAGGCGCTGGGTGCGTGGTAATGCCATGGAGAAGGTGGATTAAACCGTTAGTTTTTTACGACCCTTGGCCCGGCGTCGTTGCAACACCTTTTGACCACTCTTTTTTACCATTCGCTTCAAGAAGCCATGCTTTTTCTTACGCTTTCTGGTTTTAGGCTGATAAGTCTCGGCTAGTGATGATTTCATGTGGATAGCTCATGGTTATTATTATATCCAATGATAGATAAAATTAGCCAGACTGTCAAAGTAATTTTATGGTTGACGACTTCTCCACCACTTACCCACAAGTTGTTAACCTTTACTGGTGGTTTTTATTTATCCACAATTGTCCTATCATGTTAGTAACTTCGTTAACTGATTTTAGTCTCCAGTAATTATGACCAACCAGGAAATTTGGAATATGGTATTGGGAGAGATGGAGTTGGCGCTTTCCCGTGCCAATTTTACTACCTGGTTTAAAAATACTTCAATTATCTCACGCAATGAGGATTGTGTGGTGGTTAGTGTACCAAACGGCTTTGTTAAGGAGTGGCTAGAGAATAAATTTAATAAACAGATTATCACCTCAATTCGTAAACTACTACCAGAGATCCGCGATGTTCGCTATACCATGGGAACGGTAGCTAGCCTGCCACCAGAAAAGAAAGATATTACTCAATTTATTCCCGATCGGATTATGGAGGAGATCCGCTCTAATGCCGAGGTAAACAGTATCACCAACCTAAACAAGCGTTACACTTTTGACTCTTTTGTGGTAGGGTCAAATAATGAGTTGGCCCATGCGGCCTGTCTGGCTGTAGTCAAGAATCTTGGCAAAGTTTATAACCCACTTTTTCTCTATGGTGGAGTGGGTTTAGGAAAGACCCATCTACTACAAGCCACCGGCAATAAGGTGGTAGAGGATAATGGTATTCGTAAAGTGGCTTTTATTTCTTCCGAACGCCTCACCACTGAGATTATTGAATCAGTCAAGAATCATAATGTTGAGGAGATGAAGAGTAAATACCGCAAGTTGGACGTGCTAATTATTGATGACATCCAGATGATTGCTGGTCGAGAAAAAACTCAAGATATTATTTTTGATACCTTCAATGAGCTTTATTCCAAAAATAAACAAATTATTTTTTCCTCTGACCGACCACCCCGGGCCATTCCAGCACTAGAAGAACGCCTACGCTCGCGTTTTGAGGGTGGCATGATTGCTGATATTAGCGCCCCTGACTATGAGACTCGTTTAGCTATTTTAAAGCTCAAGGCAAAAGAAAAGGGTAGTAATATGGACGAAGCGATCTTGGGACACATCGCTACCACTGTACAAAAAAATATTCGCGAACTAGAAGGAGCCCTCAATCGAGTAATTGCCGTCAACCAGATGTACAACAAGGCCTTAGACTTAAAAGAGGTAAAAAAATTGTTGGCTACCTATCTAAACACTCCTTATAAAAAAACTACCCCACAACTGATATTAAAGTCGGTATCAGATTTCTATGGCATCCCACTGATGGATTTAACCAAGCGCAGTAGAAAAAAAGAAATTGTCCATCCGCGCCAAGTAGCAATGTTCTTGTTGCGCGAAGAAACTAAATCTTCTTTCCCAGAAATTGGTCAAAAACTGGGTGGCCGCGATCACTCTACGGTTATCCACGCTTACGAAAAAATCAAACATGCCGAAGAAACCGACGAAACTATGCGCCAAGAAATTGTTTTAATCAAGGAGCGTATCTACCAATCCATTGATCACTAATCCAGTCAACGCTGTGGATATTGATGTAGATAAGGTTGTTAATTAGATCAGGGGACCATAAGGACAACCCCACAGAATAATGATTAAAAATAGTTTTAAAGAATTTTCTGATCAGTACTACCCAATTAATCACTCAACCATCCCAAGGTTGTAAACAGAAAAATTCGAACACTGATTAATAAAACATGAACTTTATGAAAAAACTGTGCATAAAAAAGTTATCCTTAGTAATAGATTTTTAGTATTTATATAAGAGTTATGATTATTACTATCAATCAGCAAAAATTACGTCGGGCGATTAGCGCGTTAGAAAAAATTGTCGTGCGCAACCTTTCTTTGCCGATTTTGCAAAACATTGCGCTTAATACTGACAATGGCCGGCTCAAGCTTTCTTCAACTAATTTGGAAATTGGTATCAATTACTGGATTGGGGCCAAGGTGGAAGAAGAGGGTAGTGTGGCGATTCCGGCACGCGTGCTTTCGGATTTCGTTAATAATGTTTCGGACGAAAAACTAACCATTACCACCAAAGAGAATAATATTTTAATTAACTCCAATAATTACAAAACTCAAATTCTCGGTTTTTCGGTTAAAGAATTTCCGATTATTCCCAAAAGTAAGACCGAGGCTTTAATTAGTTTACCAGCACAACAATGGCGAAAGCTCTTTGGTGCGATTACGGATTCCGCCGCCTTGTCTGATGCTCGTCCGGAATTGACGGGAGTGCGTTTGGGGGTAGTGGCGGGTTTTTTGGAGGTGGCAGCGACGGATGGTTTCCGTCTGGCCGAGCGTCGCTTAGGGGGTGATTTTATCTCAAATTTTAATGGCAATGGCTTAATTATTCCGCGCGCTACCGTGCAAGAGTTAATGCGGATTCTGGATGGGCAAGAAACAGAATTGGTGGCAATGACGGTATCAGAAAATCAAATTTTCTTTTCTACTCAAGAGAGTGAGCTAGTCTCGCGCTTAATTGATGGGTGTTATCCGGATTATAAAAAACTAATCCCAGAAAAAGTAGTCTCGCGCTTAGTAGTAAATAGAACTGAATTAGAAAAAGGCGTTCGCTTGGCTAGTATCTTTTCTTCTGGAGTAGCGGATATTAAACTGTGCATCGAAAAAAACGAATTACGGATTGCCGCGCAGAATGCCGCTCGGGGTGAGGTTAACGCCCGTATCGGTGGTGAATTAAAAGGAGAGGGTTTTACTAGTGCAGTTAACTATCACTATCTATTAGACGGGCTAAAAATTATTGAAGGTGAGTCCATTGCCCTAGAATTTACCGGTGATGGTGGTCCGTTGGTTCTGAAAGGTGAAAAACACAGTCAGGCACTTTATTTGATTATGCCACTGCGTAGTTAAAATGAAACCACTTACCTCGGTTTGGGAGAAGGCTAGGAAAAAAATAGTTGAAAGTGAACAAACCGATCACATTCTCCACTCCGTTCTGGAGGAATTTTTTTACGAGCAATTAGGATTAAAGACGCTAGGTTTAATCAAGGAATGTCGTTTGGTTAAGGGTAAGTTAATTTTACGCCTAACCAACAAGGCCTTGGCACAGGAGTTAGCCTGGCGCAAGGCAGAATTGTTATTAGTTTTAAATAATAAACAACTGGTAGTTACTGAATTGGTGGTTGGTTGAAGAGGAGGTTGCTGGAGCCGGCCTGTACGGCCGCTTCCCAATTATTAAACTGAGAATCACCAGCTGGATTGCTGGGAGCATCGCCGAGCGGGTTGTTGCGATCGACATAGTACAAAATTGAATGAATTTGTTGGTTGGTGGTGCCATCAGGATTGCTTGTAGATTGAAGATATGAGCCATTAAGCATGATCTTATCAGTAGTCATGGGGTTAGGCTCAATAAAGTTTTCTATGGGCGTGCTGGCCAAAGCCCGGGTGATAAATTCATGAAACATTGGACCAGCGGCAGAGACACCAGCGCCCTCTCTAGTCATTGGGGTGTTATCGTTGTTGCCAGTCCAGATACCAACCGCCAGTGCTGGGGTATAGCCTAGCGCCCAGCCGTCACGATTTTCTTGCGTGGTACCGGTCTTGGCAGCCACTGGTCGGCCCGGGAAGTATAAACTACTGTTTGGTCCAAAGACCGGAGTACGGGCCCGATTATCCGATAAAATATTATTGATCATGCGAGCGACTTGTGGATCTAACACCTGTTCTTCTTTGGGTTTATATTCTTCCAGAATATTACCATTAGCATCTTCAACCCGGAGGAGAAAACTAGCTTCTTCGCGGAGGCCGTCATTAGCAAAAACACTATAGGCTGAGACAATGTCTACTAATTTTACTTCCGCTCCACCCAACACTAAAGAGAGGCCAAAGTTTTTACGGTTGGCTTGCAGGGTAGTAATCCCCATACTAGTGGCCAGGTCAATTACACGGTCTACCCCAGCCAGATATAACAACTTCACCGAGGGAAGGTTTAATGACTGACCAAGAGCTTCACGCATAGTTACTGGCCCACGATAACGCCCGTCGTAATTTTGCGGATTATAGCAGTTAATTCCATATTGATCTTTTATGCCGTTACCACTGGGTGGACAGTTTGGATTAAATTCGGTTTTGTAATCAAAAAATACGGTTGTGTCGGGGTAGCCCAAACCAATGGCGGCGGCATAGGCGAAGGGTTTAAAGGCGGAGCCGGGTTGGCGTTGGGCAGTGGCGACATTGAAGTTGCCTTGATTTTTGATATCAAAATAGTCGCGTGATCCGACCATAGCAATAATCTGTCCAGATTTTGGGTCAGTTGCTACCAAAGCGGCATTATTGGCCTTATATTTCTTAGCGTTGATGTCGCCATACTTGGTAACCACCTCCTGGGCAGTCTTTTGTAGGTTGTAGTCTAGAGTAGTAAAAACTCGCAACCCACCATTGGTGACAGTTTCTTCACCATATTTTTTGATTAAATAATCCCGTACCATGATTACGAAGTGCGGGGCTAAGATATTGTCGCGCGGTGGTTTGAATTCTAGTCTTTCGTTTTTTGCTTCGTCATACTGCGCCTCAGTAATGCGACCCAAATCCAACATCCGTTTGAGTAGGGAGTCTTTGCGCGCTAAACTTTCGTCTAAGTGGTTGCCATAGGGAGAGTAGTAGGAGGTAGCCTTGGTGAGGGTGGCTAGTAACGCCGCCTCGGCATAGTTTAATTCTTTGGCTGGTTTACCAAAGAAGTTTTGACTAGCGGCCTCGATGCCATAACTATTTGAGCCGTAGGGGATTTGGTTTAGGTACATCCAGAAAATCTGGTCCTTACTGAAACGTCTTTCGATTTCAATGGTTAATACCGCCTCCTTAATTTTGCGTGGTAGGGTACGATCTTGTTCAAGGAGCGCATTTTTGACTAATTGTTGGGAGATGGTTGAGCCGCCCTGCGCAACCCCAAGACTGAGCAAGTTTTTAATTAGGGCCCTGGCAATGCCACGCCAATCCAGACCAGCGTGAGAATAAAAAGCGTTATCTTCTGAAGCCAGGGTGGCGGACTTTACGGTTTCGGGAATTTCCTCCCAAGGAATAACCGTGCGCTTCTCTTCACCATGGATATCGTATAAGACGGTGTTGCCGGTGCGATCAAATATTTTAGTCGATTCACTGACCCGACGGGCAACAATACTGGAGGGGTCGGGGAGATCTTTGGCATAGTAAAAGAAGGCGCTGACTGAGAGAGCGCCGCCGAGCAAAAATAGTGCCAGTAGACTCAGCAAAATCTGGCTAATTAAGTTTTTTTTGTGTCGCTTCATTAAGTCTTGGTGAGTATAAAATATTTTGCCACAAAAGTGGTGCTTTTACAAATCAAAAAAATTAGTTAAAATCTAGCCAATGTCTGAAATACCAACGAAATCACAAATTGAAGAACTTTTTGGTCGTTATGTGGACACAATTTTTCCTTCACTGGAAAAGGCAGTAGAACTGCTCAGCTCCGGCAAACCGTTAACTTTTTATCTTGGGATAGATCCCACCGGCCCAGATATTCACCTTGGTCATACCACTAATTTGTTGGTACTTAAAAAACTAATTAAACTTGGTCATAAGGTTATTTTATTGATGGGTGATTTTACCGCTCAGACGGGTGATCCAACGGGTAAAGATTCCACGCGAAAAGTTTTAGATAATGAGCAGGTGCTGAAAAATATGGAGACATATTTAGACCAAGTAAATAAAATACTTGAAAAAGATTCTTATGTGGTGCGACACAATAGTGAGTGGTTGGCAGGGCTTACTTTTGCAGAAATTAGAAAATTGGCCAGGCATATTACAGTGCAACAAACTATTACTAGGGACATGTTTCAAAAGCGCTTGGCCGAGGGAAAGGCAATTACCTTGGAAGAATTTCTCTACCCACTAATGCAAGGTTATGACTCGGTGGCCATGGCGGTAGATGGTGAAATTGGTGGCACCGACCAAACTTTTAACATGATGATGGGGCGAGATCTGGTGGGGGCAATTTTGGGTAAGGAGAAAATTGTTATAACTACCAGACTATTAGAAGATCCAGAGACAAAGAAAAAGATAATGAATAAGAGTGAGGGTAGTTACGTGTCACTAAATGATTCTGCTAATGAGATGTTTGGTAAAGCGATGGCTTTGTCAGACAGTGCGATCTTGCCAATACTGACATATTGTACAGAAGTCTCTTTGGAAAAAGTTAATGATTTGGCAGAACGTCTAAAGAATGGAGAGAATCCTAAGGTGCTTAAAGAAGAAATGGCCAAAGAACTGGTTAAAATGTATTATGGTCCAGAACCAGCTGAGGCCGCGGTTGAAAATTTTACTAAGGTTTTTAGTAAAGGCGGATTACCTGATGATATCTTGGAACTAGCTAACTGTGCTGGTCAGTCTATTGTCGATCTGATTTTCAATAACAAATTAGCGTTGTCGCGCTCTGAAGCAAAAAGATTAATTGAACAAGGTGGAGTCAAGATTGACGAACAGACTGTTTCTGATTGGGACCAGACCGTTAAAGTGGGAGAGGTAATAAAGATCGGTGCTAGACGTTTTGTAAAAGTGGTCAGCTAAATTAAAAGGCTTCGTCTTCGCTTTCTTCCTCTTCGTCATCTTCGTCCTCCTCATCGTCATCTAAATCTTCACCTTCATCGGTTTTTTCTTCTTCTGTTCCAGTCTTGTCTTTAAAGTCATCATCACGCGGGCGTTTTTTTTCATCCTCTGTCTCGTCATCATCGCCGTCGACTATCGTTGGTATTAACACATCATCTTCGTCAGCCTGCCCAAGATGTTTTTTTTTCGTCATGGTTTTATTTTTTTAAACTAATTAAGATCATTTTATTCATCCTGTGATAATAGTCAACCGTTGGGGAGTGGATTATAATTAGCCGCACAAATTGCCACCGCTAAGGCATCGGCGGCATCGTCTGGTTTAGGAATTTCTTTTAGCCCCAAAATCAGGCTGGTCATTTTTTGTACTTGCAGTTTTTCCGCTCGACCATAGCTGACTACTGCCTGCTTCACTTGCAAGGGGGTAAATTCGAAAATAGGAATGCCAGATTGGCTAAGCGCTAGGATGATAATGCCACGCATTTCGCTAACCGGCATTAAGGTCTTGGCGTTTTTGAAAAAGAATAGTTTTTCGATTGCCGCTCGATCAGGCTGATGTTTTTTAATCAGGGTTTTAAAAAAATCAAAAACCAGCACTACGCGCTCACTGTTGTTTACCAAAGAGGGGGTGCGGCAAACCCCATACTCAACGGCTTGGTAGTTATGACGATCGCTTTCGATTATCCCATAGCCAATAATTGTCGTGCCCGGATCAATTCCTAGAATGCGCATAGTTGGGATAAATGGTTTGTACATCAGCTTGTTCTTCTAGCGCGGATACAGCGTGATCTAGTTTTTCTTGTAACTCTGGGTTAGGAGAGGTTGGGTACTTTGCTACCATACCACTAGGGCTACGCTCAAACATCCAACCCACTGCTCCTGGAGTCGCTAATTTAAGACCGTGTTCATTTAAGATAACTTTTAATTCCCCCATGGTGCGGTTACGATTATCGGTAATAGCGCTGATCAACCAAGCACTACCCTCGGGACCAACCACCTCAATGGTTAGCTCCTCAAGCTGGGCGGCGCCCTTTTCGGTAACGCGTTGGATGGCGCGGTCAATATTGTCTTTTGGCATATCAACGGCGCGCGCTTTTTCGATGGCATTTTTTAACTCTTGATTGCCGTCGGGATCGGTGCCATGGCGCGCCGCTAGAGAAATTAACTGAGACAGTTTACTAAAGAGCTGACCGCGCTTCTGGTCGGCAGTGCCTTTTTTGTGTTTAATTTGTGACCAGCGATTATGGCCTGACATGGGTTTTATTTACAGGCTTCGTGTAGTTTGCGATTAGGAAATTTTTCTAGTAGTGTTGCCTCGGAATTAAAAGAAAGTGGGCTAGTTAAACCCTTCCAACCACTATCCGTGTCGCAGTAATAGTATTTTACATTGGAGCGGTCAAGGTGGCTGGTGTAATAAATATGACCATTCTGGGTGGTGGAAATGGGGGTGGCAATGGTAGTTAGAGTAGGGGTTGGTATTTGAGTTATCTGTGGAATTTGTGTTGGGACTACACTAAACACTGGGGTCGGCGTCGGAGTTATGATAATGGTCGGGTTTGGTGTGGGTGTCCTTGGGGTAGTTGGTAGAGGGGTAACAATTGGTGGGTTAGTGTGATTTGGAGTTGGAGTGGTTGTGACCATGAATGAAGGTTGGGAGCTGGGCGAGGGTGAGTTGGTGCGGACACCGCTTGATTGTACTGTGGTGATGCTTGGGATACTGTTGGGTGGCAACATTCCAGCCGGTGAAACTAATTGATTGCTCCAACCGTCATACAACTGAGCCGGTTGCTGACCAGTTGTTCCACCTTGACTTAAAAATATCCAACCACTAAGACCGACACCCCAGGCGATTAATACAATAAGCAGGGGGCGGCTCATTCTAGAAGAGTGGACGAGTGGTTTCAGTTTTTAGTTCTCGACCAATATGCTTGGCGCCGTCACTAGTAGCCATGCGACCACGGCTGGTGCGGGTGATAAAACCTAGCCGTAACAAATACGGTTCATGCACGTCAGCAATCGTGTCTTCATCTTCGCCAATCATGGCCGCGACAGTTTTTAATCCCACCGGACCACCACTAAACTTATCAATGATAATTTCTAAAATGCGGCGATCGACGGCCTCCAGTCCAAGTTGATCAATGTCTAATAGTGTCAGAGCCTCGTTTGACAGGGTGCGGTCGAGGGGCTGATTTTTTACCTGGGCATAGTCACGTACCCGCTTGAGCAGACGATTGGCGATACGGGGTGTGAAGCGAGCGGAGGCCGCAATGGTTTTAATCGCTTCTGGTTGAGCGGGAATTCCTAACAACTTAGCGGAACGATCAACAATTTTTTCAATTTCGTCGGACTGATAAAAATCCAGTTTGTAATTTACACCAAAGCGGGAACGGAAAGGGTTGGAGAGAGCGGCAATTTTAGTGGTGGCGGCAATTAGGGTAAAGCGGGGGATTTGAATTTGTAAGGTTTTGGCAGTGTTGCCTTTGCCAATCACAATATCTAATTTGAAATTTTCCATCGCCGGATAGAGCATTTCTTCTACCGAGTGGTTGAGGCGATGCACCTCGTCAATAAATAAAAAGTCGCCATCATTTAAGCCAGTTAAGATTGAGCCCAGGTCACCAGCCTTTTCCAAGGCGGCACCAGAAGTGATTTTTAAGTTGGAGCCCATTTGTTGGGCAATAATCAGGGCTAGGGTAGTTTTTCCTAGACCAGATGGTCCATGGATTAAGATATGTTCCAATGGCTCCTGGCGTTGTTGGGCGGCAGCCATTAAAATGGCTAGATTCTGTTTAACGCGCTCCTGGCCAATATATTCCTCTAAACTAGCGGGACGTAAGGCTAAATCAAGGATGCGATCATCCTCGGTGGTGAGGGTTTTGCTGAGGTTATTAGTATCGGGTGGCATTATTGACAATTTGTATTATCTAATATATAATTAGATAGATTTGATCAGACTACGGGCTGGTCCATAGAAGTGGTTTAACCTGTAGGCAACTAAATCCTGACAAGGAGATTTAATTGGGATAATTTAATGATGTTTATCTTGGTTTCGACTGGGGTAACACTCAGGGTTATCTTGCCCCGGAATGTCTTTATGACAACCGGGTTTGCCTACAGGTTAAACCACTGCTGTCAATGAACTGGCGGCATTATCCTAAGCCGCTACTCGCTTTACTTCTGCTACGGCGGTTTCACCGCCCAAAACTCGCAAATACCCATCCTGTAACATGGTTAGCATCCCCTTCTGGGTGGCGAGCTTGGCGACCTCTGATATAGCAGGGGATTTTAATATTAACTGCTCCATTTCGGGATCAACTAAAAAGATCTCAAAGATCCCTACCCGACCCTTAAAGCCGGTGTTGTTGCATTCCGCACACTGGCCGGGGTAGTAAATTAGCGTGTTTTCAGCAAAAGCTGGTACGCGACCTTTTTCTACTATCTGATTGAGTGCCGCTTTAATCTCCTGATAATCTTCACTTTTAATTGTTGTTTGGTGGCGACAACTAGGGCAGAGGCGGCGTACTAGGCGTTGGGCCATGATGGCGTTGATGGCTGGGGCGATAGTTTCTGGGCGTACTCCCAAGTCTATCAAGCGAGGAATGGCACCGGCCGCATTGTTAGTGTGTAGGGTCGAGAAAACTAAGTGCCCAGTAAGCGCCGCTTGCATGGCAATACCAGCGGTTTCGCCGTCACGGATTTCTCCCACCAGAATAACATCGGGGTCTTGGCGTACAATCGAGCGCAAACCGCTAGCAAAAGTATAACCACGCTCACTTTCTACCTGGGTCTGAGCAATGCCAGCGAGATGGTATTCGACCGGGTCCTCAATGGTAATAATTTTCACGTCGGGTTGATTGACGTGTTGTAAAAATGCATAAAGGGTGGTGGTTTTACCAGAGCCAGTCGGCCCGGTAGTCAGGATGGCGCCAGTGCTTTTCTGTAACAACTTTTCGACCGTGGCCAGATTTTCCGTCGTCAATCCTAATTCTTTAATATCTTGGCGCACGGCCGCTGGGTCTAGTAAGCGCATCACAACATTTTCACCAAAGGCCCCAGGTAAAATAGAGGTACGAATTTCTATTTCGCGTTCTTGGTAATGGACTGTGAAACGCCCATCTTGTGGAGTTTCGTGTACATTCAGCTTCAACCCAGCATTAATTTTAATTCGGGAAAGTAGTTTGTTGTATTGGTCAGAGGTTAATTCGGCGGCGTCTTGGAGTAAACCATCTAGGCGATAACGGCTACGCACTACCTTTTCCTCTGGCTCAAAATGAATATCACTGGCGCCAATCTTGATGGCACCAGCCATGAAGATCTCTAGTAGTTCGGTAGCCGAGGCGTCAGCCACGGCGGATTTTAAATCGGCCAGGTTTTTTACTCTGGCCTGTACCGCGTCGATAATCTTTTGATTAACCGAGATACTGCCCAGCTCGGCCTCTACTTGCAGAGATACCGAACGATAGCCAGTTAATATTTTTTGTAGGCTGGGGGCGGAAACGATGCCCAAGTTAACAATAAAACTCTGTTGCGTTAAAGTTTCGATGGTTTTTTTAACCAAGGCCTGATCCGGGTCGGTGGTGGCGGCCCTTAATTCTTTCCCGGTGCGAGAGATGATTGCTAGTTGCGCCGCGATAGCTTCGGCTTCTGGTAGTAATCGAAGTGCCTCGCCGTTAACTAGGTTTATTCGTGTATCGATGTAGGGAAGATTTTTTTCTTTTGCCAGGTTGCGCGCCGCTTCCTCTAGGCGCTCATGTTCAATGGCTTGCAACTTCTCATCTAGTTTTTGTGCTAAGTTTGAATTAGCCGTAGCCATAGTCAAGAGTAGTATTGTTGTCTATGCCCAACATAGCTGAACCCAAGAGATAAGCAATGGAAATTTGTGGATAACTTGCCATTTCTAACGTCTTTTGTTACACTACAAGCCATGTCCGAATCCTATAATCAACTACCCAGTTATGAAGAAATGGTGAAAGCCGGGATGCATTTTGGTCGCAAAAAGTCGATCTTTAACCCCAAAATGAAGCCATTTGTCTATGCTTTAAGAGATAGTATTTGCATTATCGATTTGGTAAAAACCCGCCAAGGGCTAGAAGAAGCAATTAATTTTTTGCGCGAGACTATTGGTGGTGGTAAATTGGTTTTGTTTGTTGGCATCTCTGAACAATCCGCCGATCTAATTAAAGATTTGGCGGAAAGTCTGAGTATGCCGTACGTTACTAATCGCTGGCTAGGTGGTTCAATCACAAATTTTAAAACCATTATTAGTCGAGTGCGCCACTTGGAAGCACTAGAAAACGAGCTGGCCAGTGGCGGTTTTGCGAAGTATGTAAAGAAAGAGAAGACCATGAAAGAGAAGGAAATTGTCGCCTTACGAAAAAAGTTTGATGGTTTACGTAAGTTAACGCGCGTCCCAGATGTAATTTTTGTGGCTTCGGCTAAAGATTGTGATCTGGCGATTAAAGAGGCTAAGGTGGCAAAAATTAAAACCGTTGGTCTGGTTAATACGGAAAGTGATCCCAGCCAGTTAGACTATCCGATCGCCGCTAACGATAACGCCCGTCGTTCGGTGGCCTTGATCATCTCCGCTATTAAACAAGGCCTGGCCAATGCCAAAGAGACTGTTTAGTAATAGTAACTATTATCAACATGTCTGATGTCGCTAAGGTAAAAAGTATTCGAGAAACTACTGGCTTGTCGGTAGGAAGAATCAACCAGGCTTTAGCCGAGGCCGGGGGAGATGAGGCCAAAGCGTTAGCGATACTAGAGGCTTCCGGTGTGGCCATTGCGCAAAAGAAATCAGGGCGAGAGCTTAAGCAGGGAGTGGTAGCCTCTTATATTCATTCCAATAAAAAAATCGGAGTTTTGGTGGTGCTAGGATCAGAAACCGACTTTGTGGCGCGTAATCCGGAGTTTATTAATCTGGCCAACGACCTAGCAATGCAGATTGCGGCCATGCAACCAAAAGATGTTCCCGCGTTGTTAGCTCAACCCTACATTAAAGAGGCTAATATTACCGTTGGCGATCTAATCACTCAGGCTGTAGCCAAATTGGGGGAGAATATTCAGGTGGGAGAGTTTGCGCGCTTTTCTATCTAATAATCTATGTATATCTTTATTCCGCTACTATTAATGGTTGTTTCATTGCTAGTGAGTGGGGTGGTGGTTTGGCGGAAATTCCCTTATCTAAAAAAACTCTCAGTAGACAGTCTGGCGGGTGCGGGTTCCACGATCCAGGCAACGGTCGCGACGCGACGTTGGTATCAATTTGCCTGGCTAAACGAATTTGTGCCGGAACTGAAACACCATTGGCATAGGATTAATTGGGCAGAGCACAAAGCTTTTTGGTTGGCGGAGGTAGAAAAAATGTTGCGCTGGTCAAGAATCGTATTTTCTAAAATTGATCGGCTGGCTAGTAGTTTGATTGGTAAGATAAAAAATAGCGGCGCTATTACTGTTGAAGAGGATGAAACCGAAGAAGCGGTGGAGCTAACAACATCAGCCAAACTAGACAAGACAGCGACCCAAGAACAGGCTAAGCGTGACGAGCAAGCCCTGATTATTGCTATTGCCAAAGAGCCCAAAAATCCAGAACTGTATCGTCAGTTGGGTGAGATTTACTTGTCGTTAGATGAGCCGAGCGATGCGATCGAATCATTTTCTACTGCGCTAAAATTTGATCCAGAAAATGAGGCGATCAAGCGTAAGCTGGCCAAACTGCAACCAGAGCTTGAGAGCGAGAAATAGCTAGTGTAAGATGAGTCAGAGCTGGCCGACCTAGCGAAATGATAAAAATATTCACTATCTAATGCCCGTGTAGCTTAGTGGCAAAGCAACAGTTTTGTAAACTGTGGACGGAGATTCGATTTCTCCCACGGGCTCTTTTGTGTTCAGGTAAAGTTACGTCGGTTCCACTAAATTCAGAACATTATTAGGTATTCACTTTGATCTGCAATTTAGGTAGAATTCAAGTATGCTCAAAGTTCAGCAACTGCGTAAGAGTTGTCTTAATTGCGGTAATCTGCCAGCGCGTTCAGCCTATAAATACTGTAGCATTAAATGTCAGCAAGCCTATCAATTTCGAGACTATATTCAAAAATGGAAAATAGGAAAGTTGTCCGGATTAAGTAAGCAGGGCTTAGTCTCACCGCAGATCAAACGGTATTTGCGGGAAAAACATAACAACCAATGTTGTCTGTGTGGGTGGACTAAGGTAAACCCAATTACCAAGAAGGTTCCGTTAGTGGCCGATCACATTGATGGAAATTGGAGAAATAACTTGGAGTCAAATCTGCAACTAGTTTGTCCAAATTGTGATTCTTTGTCCCCGACCTATAAGGGAGGCGGAAAGAATATTCGGCAGGGTAGATAAACGCCGATGTAGCTTAGTGGCAAAGCAGCGGTTTCGTAAACCGCGGACGGGTGTCCGATTCACCCCATCGGCTCAATATGGCTCACGTTTTTTACAGTTCGAGGGTATATAGACAGAAGCAGAGTGCAATAATAAAAGCAGCCTGGGAGAGAGGAGTTTTTGATTTCACTAAAAAAAGAGAAGAGAGAAGCTGTAAACGCAAAGAATGTGGAAAAATATTTATAGCTACACCGAGTAATCCAAAAGTTTTTTGTTCTCAATCCTGTGCGGCGACGGTAAATAATCAACTATTCGTTAAGCGCATTCGACTACCGAGGGTAAGTTGTCTCAATTGCGGGAAAGTGGTGTCCCAACTTAACAGCGTTTTCTGCAGTCGTATTTGTAGAACAACTAAAAATCGTAGTCTGTACATAAAAAGTTGGAAAGAGGGTAAGGTAATTGGATTAGATAAAACTCTGGGAGTGGTTTCTTTTCGAATTAAGAAATATTTGCGTGAAAAGTATAAAGACAGGTGTTGCTTGTGTGGCTGGTCAAAAATTAACCCCAAAACCGGCAAAGTGCCGCTAGTAGCGGATCATATAGATGGCAATTGGCAAAACAATAAGGAGGAGAACCTGCGACTGTTGTGTCCTAATTGTGATTCTTTAACTTCCACCTATGGTAGCCTTAACCGGGGTAGGGGTAGAAAAAACAGAGTTTTGAGTAGGAGATCAGTGATTGGCAGGTCGGCGGAAAATTGATTATTATGGGAAAATCTAGTTAAATGTATTAGTCTTGGGGCGGTTCGTATAGCGGCAATTACTCGTGGCTGTAGACCACGCGGCCTTTGGCCTTCGGGGGTTCGAGTCCCTCACCGCCCACCAGAATAGAACTAGACGGTTTTTCAGAAGCCAAAATGCGGGACGCGCGAAGCGCGTCCCAAGGATTCCCGCCGAATTCCCCCAACGAATTCAGAATTTT
>MGKD01000030.1:0-423 GCA_001794605.1 Candidatus Yanofskybacteria bacterium RIFCSPHIGHO2_12_FULL_45_19b
CCTGTCTAGGCCCAAATATTAAAATCGCTCTGTTTTTGAACAGATTAGCTTTAATTTTACTCTCAATTTTCCTTTGGAAAACAAGCATTTGTTAGAAATAATAGCAAATTGCTAAAAAAATAGCAAATTGCTTTTGGGGATAACTGCGCCAGTGGAAATGTTTGGCGAAAAACTTGTAAATTATGAAGAATAACCAACGGGATTCAGTGGAGTATTCCCCATAATCGTTATACAGGTTATGCCGGCATAAATGGTACACGAACCACTCATTGTCTGATACCCGCCGAGCCAAAAACCAGCGACTCTTCCAGAACCGGCTGATGGCCTAAAACTTGGAGAGAAAACATAAAGACCACTGCCACCACCACTATAACTTGTTTGAAATGTCAGGACATTGCCATTGCAAGTACAAATCATAACTAT
>MGKD01000030.1:438-1284 GCA_001794605.1 Candidatus Yanofskybacteria bacterium RIFCSPHIGHO2_12_FULL_45_19b
GCCGCCACATTGACCCATTTGAGCATAAGCTGTTGGAATTAAACCCCCAGTAAAATCATCAAGATATCTGGCAAATTTTTCTAACAATGATGAGTTCTTATTATTAGCTATTTCACTTTGAATCGTATTCCGCAACCCATACAATAGGGCGGTCTTGGATATTCCATTGCCTTGTGAGTTTTCCACAATTATATGAAAATAATGATACATCGCGTCAGACGAGTAACCATTTTTTTGTAAAATATCAAGCATTTGCGCCTCGTCACGAATTTCATTATTGGCGGCCAAAGCTTTTGTTAAGGTCGTGCCGGCTGTCTTTATGGGTGTTTCAATTTGACTAACAATGTCCGCTGGCAAAGTTCTTATTTCCCCCTCGTTCATAGTTTTGATAATCGGCGGTTGATACACAAAAGTTATTGTTTTGCCATCGGGAGAAATAAGATTTGTGAATGTGACGCCAACTGGGCCATCTCCGAGAGTAACGGTGTTGTTGGTCGGCGTGAAATTTTCACCGGTAATGGTAACCGAATCGCCCTTCCGAACATAATCAGGCGAAACCGAAAAAACTTTCGGCTGTTTTGGACTTTGAAATATCGGACTTTCCAATTTTGAATTTGCGCCTGTTTCGGTCTCCGTCGTTTGCTGTCGCATCACTTCAAAAACATCAAGCGGATTTTCCCGTTTAAGAATGGAAGTAATATCGGAATTATCGCCTGCGCTAATTTTTTCCAAAAAATTCTTCCGTTCGTAAATTTGTGTTTGGACATCTTCAAATACCAGCTCTTTGTCTGTTGGTTCTATATTTTGAATTTCTGTATTAGCGCGCGAATTCATTAGCAACACGAT
>MGKD01000030.1:1610-1711 GCA_001794605.1 Candidatus Yanofskybacteria bacterium RIFCSPHIGHO2_12_FULL_45_19b
TTTCATTGTGACTTGAACCGTCTATCTCCACAACCAACTTAAGCGCCGGGCAGTAAAAATCGACAATGTAATTGCCAAGCGGTTTTTGGCGATAAAAATTA
>MGKD01000030.1:2038-2180 GCA_001794605.1 Candidatus Yanofskybacteria bacterium RIFCSPHIGHO2_12_FULL_45_19b
CTCCGCCAACGGCGGAGACAGGGGATTTTCTGAAAATCAAAAATCCCTCACCACAAAGTGGCCCCCTCCCTTTTTCAAAGGGAGATTCCTTATCCGCTATCCACACTTCATAAAAACTTGCGGGAAAATTTGATACAATATA
>MGKD01000030.1:2286-5205 GCA_001794605.1 Candidatus Yanofskybacteria bacterium RIFCSPHIGHO2_12_FULL_45_19b
TAGCGGGGTGGTCTCGGTAACCGATCAAAGAATAATTGACTCCATCGCCAACAAGGACTCGGATAATGATGGCTTGAAGGATTGGGAAGAAGCCCTTTGGCAAACCGACCCCAGTAACCCCGACAGTAACGGCAACGGCATCAAAGATGGCGCGGAAATTGCCGCCAATCGCGACCAGCCCGCCTCCACCACGCCGAAAACCACGAGGCAACTTACGGCATCCGACCAATTTTCCCGCGACCTTTTTACTCGCTATGTGACCATCAAACAAACCGGCAGTGGCGACCCGGCCGATTATAATAATTACGCCGGTATAGTTCAATCCTACATTGACCAAGAAGCGGCGACTATGTCGGCAAAAATTTACGGCGCGGGCGATTTTAAAATAATAGAAGATGAAAAGCCGGTTGATATTCGCAATTACGGCAATGCCATCGGCGCGCTCTTCATTGACTACAGCGCGCCGAAATTTGAAAACGAATTGATAGTGCTTCAAAGAGCGATAGATAATAACAACCCTTCGGAACTAGATAAATTAAATGCCAATATCCTCGCTTATCAAAAAGGCCGCGCCACTTTATTGAAAATGGCAGTGCCTAGTATTTTTTCACCCGACCATATCGCCCTAACCAACGCCATTTCAACCATCGCGCTCGGCATTGAATCAATGAAGCTCTCGTTTTCCAATCCAATTAAAGCCGCCGCCGGCTTACAAAGTTATCCCGATGCCGCCGATAGTTTTTATCCGCTATTAATAAGTATCCGAGACGGGCTAGTGGCAAGCGGTGTCAGTTTTGCACAAACAGAGTCGGGCGGACAGTTTATAAATATTATAGAATAGAGCTATGAGCAAACTTCGCCAAGCAACTTTCGGTCTTGTTCTGATGGCACTCCTATCAACCATAGTGTTACCATCGGCAATTTTGCTTTGGCCCCAAAAAACCGAGGCGCAAGGCAGTTGTATCGCCGGTATTATTTCCTCCCTTTTTGGAAAATTGGGCGGGATGTTGGGGGGCATAGGCGGAGGAGAAGTGCCCACAAAAGATTCCGCCACCCGAGGCAATACCCAAAAAACCAGCGGCTATACCGGCGGGAGTTTTGTTTCCGATTGTATTATCAAGCCGTTGGTAAAAAATCTGGTGAAGCAATTAATTCATAGTTTTTTAACCAGCATTACTGATTGGATAAATGACGGCTTTGATGGTTCTGGCCCGAGGTTTGTTTCCGACCCGGCAAGTTTCTTTGCCGAGATCGCCGACCGGGCCGCCGGACAAGTGATTTATGGAACCGACTTAGGATTCTTATGTAGCCCGTTTCGAGCAAATATCCAACTATCACTCGGTCTCCACTACTTGGGAGGTGGTGGTTTCCGCGAAAGAATTGGTTGCACATTGTCAGATATTCAACAAAATGTCCAAAACGCATTTATGGGTGGACAATGGGATCCAAATGGAGATGGCGGGGGCTGGCAAAACTGGATAAACCTAACTACTATTCCGCAAAATAATCCCTACGGCGCCTTTTTAATAGCGCAAGATGAAATTAATATCCGCATTGCCAACCAGCAATTTGTGGCCGGCAAAGAAGCCGATTGGGGCGCTGGCTTCTTGACCACCAAAAGATGTGTTGAATATATTACCGGCAAAGAGGAACTGGCAATGCTTGACGCTTATGGCGGAGACCCTTGTTTGCGATACGAAACTGTCACGCCCGGTGTAACCATCAAAGAAGGATTGTCCAAATCACTTGGCTCGTCAATTGACCAATATGTCGCCGCCGAAGACCTTGACGCCATTTTCGGCGCGCTGATGAATCAAATGATCGGCGGCGTCTTCAAAGCCACGGGTCTTTTCAGCGGCGGAAGAAGTAACCCCAACTATTATCAAAACCAATTCAGACAACAAATTGCTGATGGCACTTTTAATGTTTATAAACAGCCAACTTCAGATAACGGCGCGCTGGAACTCGTGAGCTGTAATGATCCTAGCGATTCTCATTACATCCAAAACTATACGCTTTCAGCTAATGATACGGCAGTAATGTTTTTTAACAAATCCCTAACCACTCCCGCTTGGGAAGATATCACAAACAAATCTAATCCTTTTTTGGTGAACCGAACCCAAACAAGAGTAATTGACTATCAACAAGCCCAGAATTACTGCGCCAAAAATCCGTCGTGGAATGCGGCGCAAGCAACAATTGACAATCTTGAAAATAGCATCGCAACACAATCAAGCAACCAATGCTCGCAACAATCAAAACTTTATTCGGGTGATATTCTTTCTACTGACGCTTCTGCTTTTGAAAATAGTTCTCCCGGGGGCGGGGCAGATAAAGCTGTTGACGGGTCGTCTGATACATACGCAAAGATTTACAAACTTGAAAAAAGAAAAGCTTGGCTGGAAATCATACTTAAAAAACAAGAAATGCTGACCTCCATACAAATTCAAACCTACGACTCTTCTTTTCCACTCGATACAAATAGTAAAATAAATCTTTATGATACCGCCGGTTCACCAACTCCGTTGAGCATAAGTCCAGTTATAAATTCAGCTACCGCTAACTTTATTTTTAATTCAACACCTCCAGCTAAAATACAAAAAATAAGAATCGAGCAGCAAAGTAATTTTTGGCTACTTGTAAGTGAAGTTACCTTTAATCGGTATATAAGCCCTGTCGTCAACTGGTCTGGGGTAAGTTCGGCAAAAATCAACAAGCCCTTTGATGTTCTTAAAGAAGTTACAGCCAAGAACTGCAACACCGATAGGGCAATCACCGGCGCTAATCTATCGTTCATAATTAATCCGCTTTCCTACACCCAAAATGTAAATGAGGTTACTTTCACCACTACCGGAACTTACACCGTTACTTACAAGGCAAATGATGGGGTGGCGGACGCCTCGTTCACGCGGACGATAG
>MGKD01000031.1 GCA_001794605.1 Candidatus Yanofskybacteria bacterium RIFCSPHIGHO2_12_FULL_45_19b
CCCGCCTGCGTATATTCCAAGAAGTGCATGGTCTCCATGGAGGGCACGGCCCTCCTCGCTTCTTTGGCTCTCTTCAGCTTTTCCTGACAGTCACGACAATTAACATGGTACTCTTGGTCGGACCAGTAATCGCCCCTGGGCCAGATCTCCCCGCCGACGCCACAAAGTGCATGGTCGTCGTCACTGCTATTTTTGAAGTGAGTCAGTCCTTCTTGAGTTGTCGTCATACGGATCCTTCCTCCTTCTTGTTGAAATGAAGTGTTGTCGTTGTCAAAGAAACGGTTTTTTCATTAAACCATAATTATATATAAACTGTCAATTTGACGGCTATATAGACTTTAGAGTGATTTTATAAACTGCTCAACCGAAAGGTCACCCGGAAAATCGAAATGGGTTATTTTAGTTATCTTGTCAGCATCATCGATGGTACTGCCAATTACTAAATGCCACAACTGATACTTTGAATAATCAGGATATTGTTCTTTAATTGCACTCGTAAAACTAAGCACTTTCTCATGCGTCCGCATGGCATCTGCTTTGTAAGCTGCCCTCAGTTTTTCTTTAAGCTCTTTAACTAGAATTTCTCGACTAACCTCTCTCCCTTTTACTTTCAGTTGTTCTTCATGTATACCCATAATTACATTTTAACATTAAGTTCTACTTTTTTTCCCTAAAATCCGGGATTTCGCTACGTGAACAATCGGCTATGGCAACATATAGTTCAAACTTTAAATCTACCCCGTCTTTGGACGCTTTGGTAATGGCCGCACAGCGGTGCATGCCCTCGATAACTATAACCCCAATTTCAGTATTCCAAGCCAATATCGTAGTTTCGGGGGGAAGATTTTTTAGATAACCAGCCGCAGTAGGATTTTCTTTCATCTCGGCAAAAGTTGGCAGGTCTCGCCCTTCATAAAAATTTTTATCCCAACCAGTATACGGCCCACCATGGAAGTTTGGTACAGATTTTAGTGGTTCAACCACTTTAACCAGTTTCCACTGCTTATCAAGTGCGGCAATTGGTTCAATGTATTTTTTGCGCCATTCATACCAGGAATTAAACCTCTTTTCTTTCCAATATTTCTCCCAATGTACCTCGTTAATTTCATTACTTTGCCAAATTTCAAACACCTCTTCCCAAGTAAGCGGTTTAACTAATTCAAATTGGCTTAGATCCAGTGGCATAGACTATCTGTTTTGTGAGCTGTGATAAGTTTTGACATCTACTAGGGTTTTCATATCATTAACTCTGTCAAGAAAAACTACACCATCCAGATGATCAATTTCGTGTTGGATAACTCTAGCTAGTAACCCAGAGGCCTTAACCTCAAAAGGTTTACCGTTTTTATCTAAAGCCTTACAAACAACGCTTTCTGATCTTTTTACTACGCCAAATAGTTGAGCGTTGGCGACACTGCCACAACCCTCATATCCACCCACTTGTTTTTTTGATCGCTGAACAATTCGGGGATTGATAAAAACTTTTAGAGAATCGGACTCTGTGACATTTTTCCGATAGGTAGTTTTGCGAATCTCACTAACAAAGATCCGATAATTCTCACCAACCTGAGGCGCCGCCATGCCAACTAGATTGTAATGCCGCATTGAATCTATTAAATCCTTGATTGTCTTCTGTGTTTTTGTGATCAAAACAGCGCGAACAGTTTTCGCCTTTTGCCTGATTATCTTGTCCCCAATTTGGACGGTTGGTTTGATCATATTTATTTAAACTCAATCTTATCCGGTAACTCTAGATTAAACAAGCTTAACTATACCCGAAAACAAAAAAGGCGCCAACAGTTAGCCTGCCAGCGCCCGAAACGTCAATCTCTGCTTCAACTACTCGTCCAGTTCCTCAATCGCGTACTGTCTATGCATGTAGGCGACAGGATTCTTCTGCGCCAGGATGTTGAGCGCCGCCAAAACAGCATTCTTGGGTGAGAGCACCGTCAGCATGGGTACTTGGCTAGGTAGCCGGAGACTGCTCCAGACATCTTCCGGGTGAGTTTCAGCGGTTATCGCCACTCCAATCACTGGCCAGCTGGTTCTTGCCGCCAACATCGGCCCCAGGCCGTTGCTCATACCAACCATGGCAAGAATTACTCCCCCTTCAGGGTAATCAGCCAGGATCTCTTCAAGACTAACCAAGCAGGCATTCGGAGACTTATGCCCGGAACCGACGATGTCGACTTCCCCTACGCCCGCCACTTTCGGAATGTCCGGAGGTGTATCGTTTGGCGAGCCACGCCATAAAACGATGGCTTGCCTGGGAATGGTAAATCTCCTGGTTAATCCCGCCACCAGCGCGTATTTATCCGCGATTTCGCTCATATCAAAGTTATCGCGAAAAAGCTGTTTCGAAAGCTCTTGCCAGTCACTGGTGCGCAGACGCCAACTGTCATTGTCGATGACATCCGACACCACAAGATTCCCGTCTTTGTCGATTCCAAACTCGATCTTGAAGTCGACGAGCCGGAACCCGATTTGCGCCCAGGCACCCTCGAGAACGAGGAAAACCCGGCGAGCGATTTCTTCGATCCTTTCGACTGTTACACCCTCTGGCACCGGCAAAATGTTGCCCCGAAACACTGGGCAATTGAGCTTCGATTTCTCCGTCCAGCTTGGATATTTGGGATGCCTGAGATCCCAAATACTATCACCGGGGTCCAGGATAAACGGATCATCGATTGGTCGTCCGGTGGTTGGGTCTTCATGTGTTTCCCCGCACACTTCACCGTCTTTGTTAAGAATTCTTCCTCCAGTTGTCTTGAGAAAAAGTTCAAAGACCAGCCGATGAAAGCGATGTGGAGTTTCCTCTTTTGTCTTCTCGAGGTTCGGAAAACGTTTGAGGTAGCTTCCGACAGCATAGCGCCTGATTACGACTTCCAACAGAATCATCTTGCATTCCGGCGCCTCAAACTCCGTGCTCGAAACCTGCCTTTCAAAAGCAACTAGAATTCCGGCCGCTTTCAAGAGAGAAAAAACGGCGCAGGTTGTTGTGGTTGAGTGGACTGCCTTTCCCTCCATTACTCGGGTCTGGGCCGGATCATCGTTTTTTGTGATGTCGTCCTTACTTCTGACGAGAACGAGGCCCGGCTTATCGTCCAATCGGAAAATCACCTTCGTCTTGCCTTCTGCTATGACTACTTGTTCCGCCATATTGATATCTCCTTATTCACCGAAAGTTTTTAGAAAAATGTAATCCACGTGACGCAGTTTGTGCCCGAGATTGAAGCATGCTCTCACTTCTTCTGCGTTGACAAACTGCATGACGGAATTATTGCAGAGCAAGGTCTCCAGAAAATCCTCGCCAGTTTCCCAGCACTTCAAAGCCACATCACGCACCAAGCGATGCGCCGCTTTTCTTGGTAGTCCGCTTTTTTCCGCCACCAGCATCATCACCTCCTGTGAGAAGATGAGCCCCTTGGTCAGATTGAGATTGAACAGCATTCGTTCATGGTAAATCTGCATCTTCTCAATGATACCGGTGAGTCGGGCCATGCCGTAATCCAGCAGAATTGATGAATCGGCGATGATCACCCGCTCCGCGCCAGAATTGTCGAGACTGCGCTCATGCCAACAGGTCGCCAAATTTTCATAGGCCACCTGAACATTCGCACAAACCACTCGCATCAGACCGGACAGATTTTCACTACCGATCGGGTTTTTCTTGTGTGGCATGGCTGACGAACCATCCTGATTTTCACTGAACGGCTCCATGATTTCACGAATTTCTGTTTGAGAGAGTAGCCGAATATTGACCGAGATCTTGCCGATCGTGGCCGCGATGATGGCCAGAGTGGACATATATTCGGCGACAATATCGCGCGCGATAATCTGCGTGGCAATGACGGGTTTGAGTCCCAACTCTTTGCAGACCAACTCCTCGATCTTCGGATCAAGTGTGTACATGCCGACCGCGCCGCTGATTTTACCAACGGAAACTGAAATCAGCAACCTCTGCAGACGTTTGTGATGCCGCTCCAGCTCGCTGTACCAGTTAGCCAGCTTAACGCCGAAGGTAATTGGTTCAGCGTGGATGCCGTGGGAACGCCCAACCTCTGGCATGTATTTACACACCAAGGCAACATCTTTGACCACACTCATCAGTTTGGCAAGCGTTTGCGTGAGGACCTTGATGCTTTCGCGTAACTGCAAACTCAAGGCCGTATCGACAACATCATACGAGGTTAAACCTCGGTGTAGCCACGAACTTAACTCGGCAGAGAGTTGGGATGAGACTTCCGCGAGAAAAGCAGTGACGTCATGATGGGTTTCTTCTTTTTCGATACGGTTGATTTCCTCAGGATTAATAACGATTCTTTTCGCCAAATCCCTGGGAATTTTGTGCATCATTTCACCGATGCGCCGCCTCGCCCTAAACACGGCGATCTCCACCACCAGCCAGTTGAAAAACTTGTTCTTTTCCGACCAGACACCGCTCATTTGATCCCTACTGTAGCGCTTTAGCATTATCTAACCTCCCATTTAGTGAGTCGTGTTTTGTCTCATATTTTCAATGTGCCATAAAACAGCACATTATCTGAGGGCTATTTTATAGCCTATAAACTAACCTAAAGAGTGGGCCGGGTCAAGTTTTGGGTCTAGATCGATTACTAAATCACCCAGTTAGCGATCGGTTGTTTTAAAGAGAGAGCTTTGTAAATCATGAATTACTTAATAATATAGCTAAAAACAAAAAAGCCCGCCACAGGAGGCCCCGCTTTGGGCTTCTTTGTGGTCCGGGCTAACTTGGCACTATTTTACCAACCGGTAGCGCATGTTCTGAATGGCCTGAACCGAGCGCCCCAGCTCCTTGGCCAGTTCACGATCTGATGGACGCTCAGGTGCAGTTATTTTCTCTAAGTGAATTGGGAGCCAGGTTTGATGATCATTCCTGGCATTTGCCGTTACCCGATAGTTTTCCCTCCTCCGCCGGTTACGTTCACTCGGGTGCTGACTTCTCCACTCACGCGTCCTAGCAACCGTTAGCCCTGGGTGGCGCGCATTGTACCTGTCTCGGGCTCTTTTGATAGCGCCCGGGTGTTTCAACTCCGATTTCAGTTGTTCGAGATACTTGATGGCATAACCAGTTTCCTGGTTAATCTCTCTCGTGCTTTTCTCCCCTTGCTTGATCAGACTTACGGCTAATATGTGCATGTCCGATGCCATTGCTTACCTCCATGGAAAGGAACAATTTTTTGAACCCTAACTCGCACTTGAGTTATAGCAGGTAAACCAAATTGGTCAACAACTAGGTCGCACCTAAAACCTACACCCCCCGGGAAAGCGCTTCATAGGATTTTATGAGCAGAGATTCAACTAATTCCCAGTCAGATTCTTTTTTGTCAACTTCCGCCTCGTCCTGTAAAACCATGGCCCTGGCTCGATAATCTGCATAACCGGCTAATCTTGTTAGATCAGTATTAAACACTACCGCCATGCCTTGTGCTAACGCCTCTTCTCGAGAGATTGGATAGCGATCTGGGTAACGATCAATAAACCACCAGTCCATTTCAAGTTGTGCCGCCTTTTTATAATCAAACGCCTCCAAGCTGTGATCAAAAATTAATTTATAAAAACAGGTCAACTCTTTTAGAATTCTGGTTTTATCCTCGCTTTGAGTCTTTTTCTTTAAACGAAAGTCCGTTGCCGCTAAAGCCGAGTGATAGCCCATCCGCATAGCCGTAAAATAATCTACACCAAAAAACTCTCTAGCTAATCCGATCAACAAGAAAAACAGCATCAAGAAATTATGTCGGTAGTACGCCCGCCACATTCTGGCCTCAAAATTAGCCACTCTTTCTGGATTAAATTGTTTTAGGCTTTTCTTTGACATTTGTTTGGTGTGATATATTTAAATAGTTAATACAAGATCTGCCAATTCTTCTGGATTATACATATCTTTATACCTTCTAAGTGCAATGATGACTTGTCTAAAATACGAGTCGGGACGGGTCTCTGGAAAATAATCTTTGCCCCACCTTTCTTTCTCTCGCTTTACCCTGCGAGCATCAATCTCTTCAATATTACCATCAAGATAAATTCTCCTACCCCACAAATGGTCTAGCGATTTGGGATGAAACATAAATACTCCTTCGATTACCAAAATCTTTTTCGACAGATTAAAAGACTTCAGTATATCTATTTCTCCAGAAACTGGGTTAAATACTTTCATTTCATAAATTTCTGCACCATTGCGAAAGGCTGAAACTAAATCCTCAATCTTTTTACTGTCACGGTTCTCAAGCTCAAAGACCTGAGACCGATCTTTAGCTTTAGCTAAGAGGTTTTTTGTAGCCTCCCTGGATAGCAAAAAGTCATCCTGATTAACCGCTAAAATATTCTCATTCAATATGGCAAGCTGGTTTAATACGGTAGTCTTGCCAACTCCGGTGTAGCCATCAATCCCCACCACAAGTTTATTGGTGCTCGAGCCCCATTCTTCTAACTTAAAATTGATTTGTTGTACGGCCTCCTGGATAGTCATTTGTAGTTACTTAATATTTTACTTTGTACTCCCACCCTGGTTTCCAAGCACGAGTTTTGCGCCAGTCTTCAGCAAAGGCTTGTTCCCAGGTTTTGCCTTTGAGTAATACATCGAGCGCAAGCTGTGGTGCTTTGTGTGCCACGATCGCAACATTTTTACCGTCATAATTCTTTTTCAAAAATTCCAAGAAATCGCCAATTCTGGCCTTAACATCTTCGTAACTTTCACCATTGGGGAATCTTTCGGTGATCATCTTCTCCTGCATCGGTTCAACTACTTCTGAAAGCTGGGCGTTAAAGTCACCGTAGTTGCACTCACGCAATCTGGCATCCTGAATTATTGGATAAATCCCTTCCCAAGTTAATTTGGCCGACTCAACCGCTCGTTTTAAATCCGAACAGAAAACCACATCAAACTTTTTGTATTTGGTTTGTTCGCGCAGATCTTTGGATTGCTGAACTCCCAAATCCGACAACTCGACATCAAACCAACCCGACGAAACATGTTTCTCGTTATCTGTCGTCGTACCGTGAACGAAGTAGGTGATACTTATAGACATGGGTTTAATAGTTGCCATTGAGTACTCCAAGCTAATAAAAATTCTTTTTGGCTACTATCGGAGACTCCTCTAAATAATCTGCGAGTTCATTGTGTGTCATAACTCCCGAGGTATCGTCGCGAGAAAAACCTAAATCTTTTCTCGCCTCTTGATCTTGAAACCAGCGCCTCGACCTGTCTCTTTCGTCAATCAAATAAATCATATCACTGCCTTTCTTTTGAACTATTTTAAGCTCTCCGCTATTTAGTAATATTCTGGGGTATTTTCCCCTTAATTCTTTTATGTATCTCTCTGCTTTTTTCTCTCTACCAAACCAGTCCAAAAAGGCAGTTAGGCCGGCCAAGCCCCCAAAAAGACTGCCGAGACCAATCCCGAGTGATTGACTAATTTCTGCAGTTTCCTTTGTTCCATATTTATAAAAACAATATACAAGAAAAATAATGGATAGGATTAAAAAAATAAATAAGACATCTTTAAAAGTAATGGATTCAAAAAAATTGTTGAATTTATTCATTACTGGTTTTACTTTGATCAAATATTTTAGCTCTCATTTCGTCACTGGGCCAAAGGATTATAACTTTAGGATCAAAAGTGTCGTCATTGTTACTGAGAATAATTTTGCGAAATTGTCCTACTAAAGCACGCACATTTGTTGCCTTATCCTCACCGTGCAAGAGACCCATAATATCATCCACGATTTCTTTGTTGGAAATCCATAGTGATAACTCCAATGACATTTTGTTAAGTTCTTCGTAATAATCAAGAAGGCCTTTAGGGTTGAGAAATTCCTCTTCCTTTCCAGAATATTTTATCCATTTTGCAAATAGCTGAGCGATGATCTCTATTTTTTGTCTCTGTAATTGCAAAAACCTGTAGTCTTCGAGCTTCTTGTTTGAAAAGTGGACAATCACGCCACCGATCAATGTTGATACTATTCCGCTCGTAATAATTGTGGTAATTATCTGTGATAAATCCATATACTTTTTATTTGAAGTTTATACGCGTCTCAGCATCCATAATGCCATGCTAATGCTCGTGTGCTGCGGGACTAGGATTCGGACCTAGATACCCAGGACCAAAACCTGGTGTCCTACCATTAGACGATCCCGCAATAATTTGTAATGCCCTCAACCCACCCAGTTATTTTACGATTCAGGGTGGAACTTTTACGAACCCTGATTCTTACTAAACCGAAGTAATTATCACTGATATTTTTCCTGTTTGTCTTTATCTTATTTCTTTTAAAGTAGACTCTGTCTAATTTATTTATACCAATTTTTAACTTTTCTGCCCAATATTTTTTGACCTTATCTAAATTATTCTTTGAATTTTCGTGTATATATATTTCATAAACCAAGTCTTCTTCATTGACCTTTGCGACTTCGCGTAACCAGCGCAGAAATAAGTTTGCCATCAAAGGATCAGAATTATTGAAGTTCACTTGTTGACTAACGCTTTTTTCTTTTTCCTTTGCACCTTCTGCCCAGTATAGGGCAACCCCGATCAGCCACAGTTCTCTTGCTGAAATGTTCTTTACATCCGCTCTCGCTTGGGCTTTTGTTTTTTCTACGAAATCAACTCTTTTTTGCTTCCATTTCAGCCAACCTCTTTCCATTGAAGCAAGTTTTTTCTCGGTTAATTTCTGTTTTTGCTTTTTTGAAAGACCCACCGAGCGCAACCAGAGCGAAAGGGTTGATTTTGCCACTGGCACACTTTTTAATATCTCAACATAAGAAAAGCCTTTCTTTCTTAACTCAATTGCTTTGGTTTTCTCACTTTCTTTTATTGCCATGCGAACAACGATTTAATACTATTTATTGTATCAAGTGTTGTTCGATATAACAAGCAGAATTATCCACCCGTTAGCTCCATTATGGCAATCTCGAGGGGGAGTTGGGGAATGGGTGAAATCTTCATTTCTTGTTGCGCCCGGAGCAGGGCGGTGATAATCCGCAAAATCATTTTACTATCCGCCTGGCCAGCCAAGGTGGCCACTTGTTGGGCATGCGCCTCACCAATGTTTTGGCCAAGGGCGGGCAGACTATTGGGATTAGCCCGCACCGATAAAATGTAACGGCAATATTCCAAAGCATTCTTGCCAAAGTGATCTAAATCCACCCCCGAGTCGTGCAAACGGTTAACTAGCAGGGTGGCCCGATCGCCCTCACGATTGACCAAAAAACTTAAGAACTCCCCTACTACACCCAATGAAATAATCCCCAATACTTCGCCTAGTGACTCGTCTTCTATTTCGTTGCCACAAAAATCAATTAACTTACCGAGCGCGCTTTCGGCATCACGTAAGGCACCCTCAGCCATTAAAGCCACTTGGCGAATGGCCTCCGGAGAGATTTTTATTTTTTCCGCTTTGGCAATCATGGCCAACTTGCCCGCAATCTGAGCCACAGTTAATTTTTTAAAATCAAAGCGCTGAACACGCGACATAATCGTCGCTGGTACCCGTTGCGGTTCAGTGGTAGCTAAAACAAACAAAGTTTTGGCGGGTGGCTCCTCTAGGGTTTTCAAAAGCGCGTTAAACGCCTCTTTGGTCAGCATATGACAGTTAGATGAACAAATTCCGTTTACAATAAAAGTATGGGTATCGGCTACGGTAAAATCATAGACTGGAGTTTTTTCTTTTATATAAGTCAGTTCGTTAATCTTTTCGTAACGAAAATTTAGAAATTTACCAAACTCACCACCTAAACCAGCTAAGTTAATAAAACTACTAAAAGAATCACGGGTTAAATTTTGATCAGCGCCAAGAAATACACCAGACTTATTAAGTATACTGTGCTTTATATTCAATTTCTCTCTTAAATCCAATAAAATGGACTGAAATGGCATAGTGTCGGTTTTTAATTTAGTGGTAAGTTGGCCCTTTAACACTCTGGCCTTTCTTGCCATCGACAAACCAATTATTTCCTGAAATAAACGCAAGTCATAACCAGTTATGTTAATGCGATAAACGGTCGAGTGATTGGCTAGTTCTCTTTCAATTGTCATTAGACTGGTAGCTATGCCAAACTTCTTAAGTAAGAGTTGTAGTTTAAGTGCAAACTGCTTAGAAACGGAGGTAAAACTTAATTTAAATAGTCTATTGCTTTTGGTCCGACTAGCATCGCCTTCACAACAAAAAGCGGCATCGATATAATTTTTAATAGATGATAGCGGTGCTTCAAAAACTTGATCTGGTATATCAATAAGTGCACTTTTTTTACCAGCAGGACAACCAAGAGAAAGTAACCTTTGTTTTAGCTCTTGAGAATATATTCTGATTAGTGTCGTACCACGCTTTGTTCTAGTAATAACCGGCCTAGCGCTAACTCCCCAAGCTTTAACACCAGCACGGATTTGTCTTATAAAATAATTCCTATCCTTACTAATTTCAACTTGAATAGTATTAGAGTCTTTTGAGACGTGACCATCGCATTGAATAATAGCTAGTAAAGTAAGTTGATCTGGCTGTAAATTATTCTGACTCAAGTGAGGTAGTTGGACTGGACTAATTAAGAAGTCAGACCTTGTTATTTCTACTGCTTTTAATAATTGGAAAGTACCACTGCGCAATACCCACAACTTGTGGGTTGGAGTACAAGTTAGAGTGGCCTGTGATCCTTTTATTTTTATTAATTCGTCCGTGTATCTCTGAAAGAAATTACTTACTTTTCGCGATACGACTTTGCCCTTTTCTAAATCAATTGAACTAACTAGATCACCGTTTTTGATATCTGAAATGGCCATTACTGTCCCATCGGCCATCGTTATTAAATGATCAGCAGTTAGACATTCATCAATAACAAAAGTCTTCCAGCCGTTGCCAAAAGGTGAAACTTGCGCTGAATCTCGCACGGCCCGAATTTCATCAATGCCACGATTTGAGGCGGCATCAATTTCAATTAGATCGAGTGAGCGACCCTCTTCGATTTCTTTACAAGAGTCGCACTTGCCACAAACATCGTACGAAGTTTTGGATAAGTTGGTGCAATTTACCGCCTTAGCCAATAAGCGGGCCAACGTAGTTTTTCCACTACCGCGTGAGCCGGTAAACAAATAGCCATGCGCCACCGCGTTACTTTTTATTGCCCCCCGTAGAGTATCTACCACATGCTCCTGCCCCACCACCTCAGCAAAGGTCTGCGGGCGGTATTTTCGATACAGCACCATCAGGTAAATATAGAGGATTTAAGCTACTCCAGCAAATCGATGCCAGCATCCTCAATAATACTCTTCAATATCTTGGGGTGAAGAATTTTATTATCGTGAAAAGGCACAGTAACTCTGACTCCCGCGAGAGACTTATAGATTTTATGACTACCACTTTGGCGAGCCAACTTAAAACCCTTCTTTTCCAGTAGAACAATAACTTGCCTAGCCGTTACCCTGGGGAGCCTCGGCATAAAGGTTATTTACCAAGCACGATATTAACAGTGGAGATGCTAACTGGTTTATAGTCGGTTAATTCTTCCTTATTGGCTATTTTATCTTGCAAATGTAGAGTGATAGCATCTTTGATATTTTCTACTGCCTCTTCGTAACTTTCGCCCTGACTATAGCAACCCGATAGTTGCGGGCAGGAAACAAAGTAGCCATCTTTATCTTGTTCAATGATTATAGGTAAATTAAATTGTTTCATGCTTAATTTATAACAGGTGTGGAGATAAAAAACAATTTTTCAAACTGCAACTGCAATACTATACCATGCTCGCCCATTTTTGACAAGAGGTTTGCTCCCTAACTCTGTGTTGAAGCCTTGAATACAATAAACCGGTAACCGACGAAGTTCCAGATTAGGGAGACCACGGTGCCAACCGCCTTGGCGACAAAAACCCAGTTCCCAGCAGAGACACCAAACATTGGCTGGAAATAGGTTGTGCCAGCATAAATAATTGCGTCATTGAGTAGTAAGCCAACCACCGTAACCGCCACATATTGCGCGAACTGCCTAGTGCCACCGCCACGTGACTCGAAACTCCACAACTTATTCCAGAAGTAGCTATTAGTGACGGCAATCAGAAACGAGCCGGTATTAGCGACAATTAGCTTAGTGGTTTGGCCATCAGTGTATTGCAAAAGGTAAAGCAAAAGCGCTAACACGCCAAAATCTACTGCCGTATTGAGAAATCCGACCACCACAAAACGACTAAAGGAGTGCAAAAACGAAAACCAGTTGGCTAACAGCGTGCCTAACCAAGTGCCAAAAACAAACAAGGCTGGCACGATAATAATCAACGCCCAACTATAGGTCTCCCAACTTTGGCCACTGCCACCATAAAGCAACATCAGATAAACGATTAGTCCGGTGATTACGCCAGACAACACCGACAAACCAAAGTCCCTCTGAGTATACGAGTTCCCCACCGTCATATTATTTTGCATCATACATTCGGATACCTCAATACCAATACCTTTATTACTCGGCCTTACGGCCGATAGCCTAGTGGTTATTGGTACTTAGACATTATTTCCCGTTCCACTTCTTCGCGTGGACGGCCATATTTTAGGCTAGAGAGTTGTTCAATGGCCTGGGCGCGCGCCTTGTCGCCCTGGCCAAAGACCAACTCACTAGGAATACGCAAATTGAAAGGCCGAGCGGTTTGGCCATTGATAATCATGTTGACGTAAGCATTCATGTTATCGATGTTCATAATATCCTGGGGCGTAAACACCGGCGCAAACTTGTTTTTCATAAATTCAGAATCATCTGGTCCAATACGGAAGGAGAGAATCGAGCCGACGTTACCAAAAATCGCGTCACGGATATTTTCTTTGAGCTGTTTAATAAACTGGTGCGCCACAATTAGGTTGAGGCGATACTTGCGCGCCTCAGACAAGATACTGGCGATATTGTCGGTAGTGAAATTTTGAAATTCATCAATGTAGAGATAAAAATTGCGGCGGGCTTTTTCGTCCACAATATCGACACGCGACAAGGCCGCCATTAAGAGTTTGCCAATAATCACCATGCCCAAGAGGTTGGCGTTAATTTCGCCAATCCGCCCCTTGGACAAATTAACCACGATAATCTTGCCTTGATCCATCGCCTCACGGAAGTTAATGGCACTACGCGGTTGGTTAATAATTGGGCGTAAAAATTCGTTAAAAACGAAGGCGGTAACTTTGGAGGAGATGTACGGCGCCATATTAGCTAGACTTTGATCACCACCAGCCTTCTCGGCCTCTTTCTGCCAGAACTCTTTAACCAGCGGGTTAGTTTCACGACTTAATTTGTCAGCCCGGTAGTCATCATCGGTTAAAACCCGCGAGATGTCGGCCAGGGTAGGAATTTCGTGGGTATAATCATCCAGCAATAGTAACACCGAGTTTTTGAAGTACTTTTCAAACATTGGCCCGCCGGTGGTTTTTAAATCGTACAATTTATCAAAGATACCGAACAGTTCATCGATCACCATGGATTTTTGCTCCGGATGCGTAGGATCAATTTCTAGCATGTTTAAGCCCATTGGTCGCGCAATATCGCCCGGATTGAAATAAACCACATCCTCGGCCCGCTCGGGTGGTACAATCCCCAAAACAAACTCGGCAAATTCGCCATGTGGGTCAATCAAGCAAATCCCCTTGCCGGCTTCCACATCCTGACGCAACATTGCCTTCATGGCAGTGGATTTACCAGTACCAGTTTGCCCAATAATATATAAATGACGCTGACGATCCGCCTCGGTCATATAAATTGGTGTCTCCTGGCCACGGTAGTTGTTATAACCAAGCAGTAGCCCACTGGTGGGCAGATCAGCTGGTGGTTCGGCCGGTTTGGATTTCAAAAACTTTACCCGTGGCGCAGAAGTACCAGCCACCGGAAAATGATACAAGCTGTTAACCTCCTCGGTGGACATCGGCATAATATTGGCATTGTCGAGCCACTTACCGGTCTCAAACAGACGGAAAGCATACTGCTTGGCCAAACGTTCTAACGCTTTATCTTTTACTTTTGAGACTTTAAGACCGTTGAAGCTAGGCGAAGAGTACTGAGTAAAGGCGCCTTCGATTTCTTGGAGAATCCGATCGGCCTGTTCCTGGCTGGGAGCCGAGGCGAGCAAACGCACACTAACATCAAAAATTGTTTGGCCAGATTTGGCTACAATCGCTTTAACGGTTTCCTCATCGGCTGGATTCATGCTCTTAGGTTTTTCTGGTTCGGGCGGAGTGGGGTTATTGGGATCAGGTTTTTTTGCTTTGGGTGGATGGTTGGCCCGTTGCAGGGCATCTTTAAATGAATAACCCTGGCTCATTTCGCGGGCTACTTTGGCACCAGTACTTTTTACCGCTTTATTATGGCTAGGGCGCAACATTAACTGGATCGAAGCACCCTCGCCTTCCGTATCCAACTTAGATAAGGCGGTGATTATGCCCCCCAGCGGATCAGAGGCTAAGTGCTGATAAGTCTTAATCGGCAAAACCGGATCGTTTTCGTAACGTAAATACGCCCCCACCGTAACGCCTTGTGGATTAAAAATACTGTAATCTTTGGTTGGTTGCACTTCCGCCGTGGGGAAGTAGGCGTTAACCTGTTTTATAAATACCTCCGCATAACCGCGTGGTACCGCGGCATAAAAATGGATCTCCTCACCGACATGATGCACCGCTAGTTCAAGTGCAAAATATGGTTCGCCAAAAATGAACTTGTTCCAACCTTTGGCATGAATATTGGTTAGACTAGCCAGCAGTTGTTCGCCGATCGCGATTTGTTCTTTTTCGTTGCGTTGTTTGTTGTCGCCCTCACCCACTACTTCGCGTGGCACCTTAATTAAAAAAAGCGTCAGGTTCATCGCCCGCTCCAACCGGCCTTTGACGCGAAAACGGCCTAGTACCACTAGCGCGGCAATAAAAACCAACGCTAGTGCGACCAAAGTAGGAATCAGCCAGAAAAGTTGTTGAATAATAGCCACGGAATTCTAAATGGGTTTTAATTTCCCTTGCTTAAGCAGTTCTTCGTAAAATTGATCAGTTAAGACATCGTGAAAGGCATCGTTTAGGGCCGGGTTATTCTCTTCGGCTAATAATTGCACCGCTTCGGCCAAACTCTTACTAAAAGCCACACTGACTAAGGCTTGCACCTTGTCTTTTAATTCCGGGGAGAGGTAGGCCGGTGGATCAGCGGGAGCGACCGAGACGCCCGGCAGTAGGCCGGCGCCTGACTGCGCCGGCCTACTGCCGGCTGGAGCCAGTTCAGTAATTTTTTCACCTACTACTTCATGCAAAGTTTCTTTTTCGCTAGGCAGAGCAGAAATTTCACCGGCCGTCTGTTGACCTTCCAACTGGGCGCGCTTCGCCGCCAATGCCTGCTCCATTTCGGTAATTTGCTGTTCGAGATTAGTACCAGTTTCCATGAGTAAATTATAGCACATAATAAGTCTTGCTATATATTCACAGTTTGTTTATATAAACATTGTAAAGTATCAGAAATCGTTTTCTTAACAAAGAGAGGAGAAACGTGAAACGCAAACTCGCATTAGTAGAAGAGGAGGGCCCCATTCTCCAGAACGGTCAGGAGTGGAGATGGACAATTGTTGACCAAAGATTAGTAACCTGGGCCAAGGCTTCGACTACTAATCGTAGGACGTTTTACGAAAAGTACCGTGACCACGGCCGAGGGGATTTTGTTCCCTGTGAAAACAAAGATTGCCAAAAACTGCTTGGCATTGGAGAAAGGGCGCTGACCGTCAACTGGAAAATTCCCCAACGCGGAAGAATCCAGAAACAGGTTTTCTGTAGTGTGGAGTGTCAGCGAGAAAACCTGGAATCTCCAACTCCACGCCTTAAGCCAGTAATGAGCAGCCTGTAGAACCAGTGTTTGTTACTGTAGCCCCGTCATCCTGACGGGGCTTAAAATTGCCTAAATAAGTTGGAGGGGGCGAGCGGATTGTGCTATTATGACTTTATCCATGTCGCGTCGCTGGCAAATTCTCATTTTTTTAGTGATCATCGCTACCGCGTCCTTTTTCCGTTTTTATCATATCAACTCCACTCCGCCCGGCCTCTACCCCGATGAAGCGATGAACGGCAACGATGCCCAGCAGGCTTGGGAGACTAAGCACTTCCAAATTTTTTATCCAAATAACAATGGGCGTGAGGGTTTGTATAATAATTTAACCGCGGTGGTCTTTGGTTTTTTTGGTGTCAGTATTTTTAATCTTAAGATTATCTCGATTTTGTCTGGCATCTTGGGGGTAGTAGCCGTTTATCTACTGGCCAAAGAAATGTTTAGTTGGCAGATTGCCGCTTTTTCCGCCTGGCTGATGGCCATCTCATTTTGGGCGGTTAATTTTTCTCGTATTAGCTTCCGGGCTGGTTTAGCGCCAACCATTATGTGTTTCGGGGTGTATTTTCTGTGGCGCGGACTAAAAGGAAAACATTTTGCTAACTTTTTACTCTCTGGCCTGATTTTTGGTCTGGGTTTCTATACTTACATCGCCTACCGCGTAGCACCCGCCATAATTTTACTAACCCTACTCGCCTATCAGCAGTTTATTCGCCACGACTATACTAAAGAAGAGTACCAACATGCCCGTCAGCATCTTTTGCGTGGCTTGGCTCTAGTAATGATTGTCGGAATCGCGGTGGCTCTGCCCCTTGGCTTGTACTTCCTTGGCCACCCGGGAGACTTTTTTGGCCGTACCACCCAGGTATCGATTTTTGCGAGTGGAGGTAACTGGGCAAAGACTTTATTTATCAACTTTGGCAAGACTATCGGCATGTTCAATTTTGAAGGTGATGGTAACTGGCGTCACAACTTTGCTGGCCGGCCAGAACTGCTCTGGCCAATTAGTCTAATGTTTGCCGCTGGCTTTTTCCGCAGTATTATTAAACTTTTGCGTCATCGCAAAGACCATGGTCATTACTCCGTAGCTCATACTTTACTACTAAGCTGGTTCTTTATTGGCCTGGCACCAGTGTTTGTCTCTAACGAAGGCATCCCCCACGCCCTACGCGCCCTAATGGTCATGCCACCAGTGTTTATTATGGCCGGCGAGGGTGGTTGGTGGTTCTTTAGCTGGCTAAAACAACAGTACCTGGCTCGACATTGGAGTCGCCCTTGGTCAAACACCGTGTTGGGCTTAGTGCTAGTGTTGTTTATGCTTAGTCTCGGTATAGCCGAATACCAAAAATATTTTATACAGTGGGCTAACCAACCGGTGGTGTACGACTCTTTCAATGGCCACTATACCGAAATTGCTAATGAAATTAACCGCCTCCCACAAAGTGTTAAAAAATATGTCATCGTTGAAGCTGATGGTGTGCGAGTAAACGGTATTCCCATGCCAGCTCAACCAGTGATGTTTATCACCGACACCTTCACTCGGGCAAAACAGGAAGCTAAAAATGTTCAGTATGTTTTGCCTGGTCAAAAATTCCAACTTGGTCCGAAAGATCGTCTATTTGTTTTAAATTAGTTAGGTAACTAGGGAATTTATGTGGAAAAAAATTCTGCCGGGGCTGGTGATTACCGCCAGCGTAGTTTTAGCAATAGCTAGTGTTTGGGGTGACTCGTTAATCGTGGATGAAATTCCGCACATTGGTGCTGGTTACTCATACCTGGTCAAGCAAGATATGCGTATTAATCCGGAGCATCCACCGCTGGCGAAAGATCTGGCGGCAGTGCCATTACTATTCATTGACCTCAATCAAACCGCTTTTAACACTCCTTTCTGGCAGGAAAATGTTAATGGTCAGTGGGACTTTGGTCGCAATTTAATCTTCCAATCTGGCAATGATGCCAACCTGATTACTCACCTGGCGAAATTGCCAATGCTAATATTTTTCGTTTTAGCCGCCTGGTTACTTTACCATTGGCTCAATCACCGCTACGGATTTGGGCCGGCGTTGTTTGGTTTAGTGATGTTCGTTTTTTCACCGACAGTTTTAGCGCATAGCCGTTTTGTTACGACTGACGTACCCGCCCTCTGGGCAGTGTTAACGGCCAGTTTTTTCTTTTTCCGCTATCTCGAACACCCTAGCCACAAAAATCTCCTTATTGCCGGATTAATTTTTGGCGTTGCTCAATTAACCAAGTTTTCCGTTTTTCTCCTGGTACCCTTCTTTATTCTAGCCGCCTTATTTTGGATGTGGGCTTCAACTAATAGTTGGCGTGAGCGCAGTAAAATCTTCTTTGCCAGCATCTTAATTATGGCGATTGGTTATATTGCGGTAGTTTGGCCAATTTATGGTCTACACACCATGAACTACCCAGTAGCCATGCAGGAGCGTGATATGCAGGCACAAGTCGGCTTTGCTCGCCCAGCGCTAGTGCGCGATGTAATTATTAAAACTGCCGACATTCCCTACTGGCGCGCTTTTGATCAGTACCTATTTGGCTTACTAATGGTCAACCAACGCCAGGCGGGGGGTAATACGATCTACTTCGAGGGCAGGGTTTCACAATCGGGTGGGCCAACCTACTTCCCAGTGGTTTACTTTATCAAAGAAACTTTGGCCTGGTGGTTAGCTACGGCCTTGGCCTTATTGGCCTTAGTCCTCTACTTCTCCCGTTTCAAACAACATGCGCCACGTTTCAAGCATTGGTGCAAAGAAAACTTTGTCGAGCTAGCTATGGTATTGTGGCTGTTAATCTACTGGGGTATCAGTATTCAGAGTAAGTTAAATATTGGTGTGCGCCACCTAATACCAACTTATCCATTTGCTGTATTTTTGGTTTCAGTGGGCATGGCCTATTTAATAAAAAGAAGTAGGAATTACGGATCAGAAATTAGGGGGTTGAAATCCATTATTCCTTATTCTTTATTCCTTATTCTAGTGATTTTAATGGCCGGACAGATTTACCTAGTTTCTCAAAATTATCCGCACTTCTTAACCTACTTCAACGAGTCAGTTGGTGGGCCAAGTAACGCCTATAAAACGGTAGTGGATTCCAATCTGGATTGGGGACAGGATTTAAAACGTCTCGGCAACTTCGTCGCCGATAATAAGATCAATAAAATTGAAGTAGACTACTTCGGTTGGGCTGACCCGCTTTATTATCTAAAAGACCACGTAGAGTGGTTACACGCCGGCAAGTATCGCTCTGCCGCTGAATTTAAGGCCAAAAATGATAGTGATGGCTGGCTAGCGGTCTCGGCCACCTTCAAACAAAACAGTAAACAAAATCCCGCCACTAGCTATGATTGGCTGGATGCTTATCAGCCAGTGGCCACCATCGGCAACTCGATCTTTGTTTATCAAATTAAGTGACGCTTAACGCTTAACACTTAGCTTTTTGCAATTATTAAAGAAGGAGAAGTGTGATAATTAAAAAGACCGGATGAGCAGACATCCAGTCTTGTGGTGGGTCGGATAAACTAAAGAAAGTAGCTACACCGGGATTCCCTTAAAGCCGTCCTCCTCCAGTGCGTATAGCAGTTCCAGTCCGGCGTAGGCACCAGTGACGTAGTCGGAAACCTGTGCATCCGACTCACAACGTTTCGCCAGGCTATCGATCAAGTTGGCCACCTCCGGAAAGTCGGTAAAAACCAACTCGGCCATGGCTGAAGAGTACCTGACCGGTTCGTTTTGAAAAGCCTGTGCCTGTTTTTCAAGCCAATCGGCAAAAATGAACGGCAGATGAGTGTCGAGCCAAGCAACCTTTGTACGCTCCTCCAGAAAAGCGATTAGAGCAACGACTCCAAACACTCCCGCCGCAGCGAAACTCTTAACGCCAAGCCGATCGTAAACTGCAAACGTGAACAGACTTAGCCGTGGAGGCTTGATCTTCTCTCCAAGCCTACTCAAGTTTTCACCGTTTTTGAGAAAAAGACAGAAGGAGCGAAGATCTCTCTCAAAGACAAACCCCTTCAAAAGCTGTAGCAACAGCATCAAACACCTCCTTGGTTAGCACTCAAGAACCTTGCGATCCCAAAATCAACCCCATTAAATTACATTAAACACCAGTAGGTGTCAACTAAAAAAGTCTGTAAAATCTAGCGAGCCCTTCGGCTAAGCTCAGGGCGAGCGCCCTATTTATAATACACCCGGTCCGGAATCCTCACATCAAGATAAACCAGCTTGGCACGTTGATCCGCCGTAAGTTTTTGCGTCATAAAAATCTCTAGTGAACTCATCTGCGCAATCACATCTTCATTGGTATTTAAATAGATCTGCCAGCCTTCGCTGGTTACAACATTAACTCTAAACAACTCATCGGCTGGAATGATGATTTTATTAAAACCAATCGCTTGGCGATTCAAAGTCAACTGAAGTTTTAAAATAAAAGCTAACATCTCTGGCGTGGTAACTGATTGACCTAGGGCCACCGGCTGGTCAATTTGATCATTAATCGCTAGCAATAGCGAGCCGGAACTAACTGCCGCTTCAGCAAAGGCTAAGCGATCATTACTAAAATAGACGCACTGATTAGTTTGCGTGTAACACCAAATTCCTAACGCCTCTCGTTTTTCTAGTGAAATACTTAACCCGTTTAAATAGTGTTTGGCCACATTGATATTGCGCGCCTGAGGGAAGGCCATTGCCAAAGTATCACTTAGTTGGTCAACATCCACTAAGAAGATGTTTTTGAAATAGGGGAGATAATAGTGTTTCTGAGCGAGATAATCATCCGCGACCTTCCTTACCGCTAACGTCTCAGCATTGCTACTATTAGCAATATCGATCTGCTTAATGGCAAAAACACTCGAGCCATAGACCAAATAGCCTAACCCTACCAGCACCAGAATTATGACACCAATGATTAAGACCAACACACCAAATACCCGGCGCTGGCGACGCGCCCGTACCGGATCGTGATAAGAGCGATTAAGCGTTCGTGGCGCTACACGAGCCATGGCTATTTAGGCTTAGCCTCACCCTGAGGTTTAACCTCAGGTGGGCTAATTTCGCTTAAACCGCCCAGGTAAGGGCGTAAGACTTCAGGAATGATAACGGTACCAGTTTTGGTTTGGAAGTTCTCGAGAATGGCAATAATGGCGCGACCAATGGCAATGGCCGTGCCATTGAGCATATGCACGTACTCCTTAGTGCCATCGGCTTTTTTATACTTAATATTCAGCCCGCGCGCCTGATAATCAGTGCAGTTTGAGGTAGAAGTAATCTCGGCCCAATCCCCCCCGCCTTGCTGTCGGGCAGGCATGGTGCCGTCTTCGTTTGGTTTACCCGGCATCCAAGCCTCCAAATCAAAAGTGCGAATAGCCGGACCGCCCAAGTCAGCGGTACAATGATCCACCACGCGAAAAGGAATTTTTAGACCCTCAAAAATCTCCCGCTCTACCGCCAAAATTTCCTGGTGGGCAGTTTCGCTATTGGCTGGTAAAACGTATTGAAACATTTCGATCTTGGTAAACTGATGCACCCGGAAAATTCCTTTAGAAAACTTGGAGTAAGAGCCCGCCTCGGTACGGAAACAGTGCGAAACGGCTACGTATTTTTTGGGCAGTTCAGCTTCAGTTAAAACCTCGTCTTTGTGATAACCCCCCATCGTAATTTCAGCGGTACCCACCAAACTTAAATCTGTTCCCTCAATGTTATAAACCTGGGTGGAGTCACCACGCGGGTTAAAGCCCAAGCCTTCTAGTACTTCGCGTTTAGCTAAGTCTGGCGTAGAAAAGGGGGTAAAGCCATGACGTTCCGCCACATCCAACGCATACTGAATAAGGCCAAATTCCAAACGCGCCGCCGCGTTTTTTAGATAATAGAATTTCGCTCCACTCACTTTGGTAGCTCGATCAAAATCAATTAGGTCATTTAGTTCAGCTAGCTCCACGTGATCCTTGGCCAGAAAATCAAACTTAGTCGGTTCGAGAAATGTACTTAACACTGGATTATCGCTTTCTCGACTACTGACTACCACCGCTGGATGAGTGAGATTCGGCACGGCCAACCACAACTCTCTAAAATCAGCTAGCACTGGCACCAGTTCAGCCTCGAGTTTTTCAATCTCTACCCCCACACTTTTCATTTCAGCAATCTCTTCCGGGGTAGGTTTATTTTTAGAAACCGCATTACGCTTCGCCCGCAAATCATCTATCTTTAATTCTAGCGCGCGACGCTTTTCGTCTACCGCCAAAAGCTGATCAATATCAACTTGCGCCAAACGGTTTTTACTGTTGGTTTTTACTAATTCGATATTTTCTCTAATGAATTTTATGTCGAGCATATGACTTTATTTACCATTTAACATTTTCCAATTACCATTGATTTAATCATTTAGACATTTCCTCATTTTCAGACAATGTATAAATGAAGCAATGGTAAATTAATGGAAAATGATATTTGTTAAATGTTAACTATTTATCTTTTGGTCGCATTAACGGAAACGCTATCACTTCACGGATCGAGTGCGAGTTGGTTAATAATACTAGCAAGCGATCAATCCCTAAACCAAATCCAGCCGCGGGTGGCATACCATACTCCAATGCCTCCAAAAAATCTTCGTCCATGCGTTGCGCCTCCTCATCGCCCTTGGCGCGCTTGTTCTCCTGTTTACTGAAACGCTCACGTTGATCGAGCGGATCATTTAGTTCAGAAAATGCCTTAATCAACTCAAATCCGCCGGCATAAAATTGGAAGGCGCCAACATAGCTTCCCAGTGCTCGCCTCGCCGAAGCCTCTGGCGTAGCGCAGGCCGAAGTTGCCTCTCCGTTGAGTTCATCCCTTAGTTTTTTGGCCAATGGCAACATCTCCTCTGGATAATCATGCACAAACATCGGCTCATGCAGTTTCGGTCGAATAGTTTTTTTGAAAATTTCATCTACTAGTCCACTCTTACCCACCACTTTTTCAATCGTTACGCCCAACTCCTCGGCCTTAGCCCGGAAATCTGCCTCACTATTTTTGACAAAATCTAAACCGACATATTGATTTAGTAAACCGTTGTAAGTGGCGCGCTTAAAGGGCGCGGAGAAGTCAATCTTTTGGCCTTCGTACTCAATTACCAAATTACCAAAAATATTTTCTAGCAAGTTCGTCAGTAACTTTTCGGTGTAGCCCATCAACCACTCTAAATCTTGATAAGCGGCGTAAAATTCCAAAACCGAAAATTCCGGATTATGCTCACGATCCATCCCCTCATTGCGGAAATTGGTAGTAAACTCATAGACCCGATCAAATCCACCCACCAGCAAACGCTTAAGGTAAAGCTCCGGCGCGATGCGCAAAAACAGCGTTAAGTCGAGCGCGTTCATGGTGGTTTTGAACGGCCGAGCGGAAGCGCCACCATAAATCGTTTGCAGAGTTGGAGTAGTCACCTCCATGAAGTCATTATCATTCATGAAACGCCGTAAGGTCTGAATCACCTCGGTACGGGTTTTAATCTTCTCTTTAGCCTCGGGATTAAAAATAAAATCTAAATAGCGCTTACGGAAACGCTCCTCAGCATCCTGCAAGCCATGCCATTTTTCTGGCAAAGGCAAAAGCGTTTTGACTAAAAACTTATAATTACTGGCCTGCACCGTCGGTTCAGCTTTTTTAGTTTTGAAACAGGTGCCAGTAACCGCCAAAAAATCTCCGACATCTAGGTTGGCAATTAGCAGGTCATATTCGCTATCGCCTAAAATATCTTTCTTAAAAAAGGTCTGCAGTTTGCCACTGCCATCCACTAGGTCAATAAAAGCCGAGCCGCCATGTTCACGTATGGCCATGACGCGTCCAGCGATGGTAATGGTTTCATTGCTAGCTTCTAAATCCGGAAACAACTCTATCACTTTAGAGTTTTCATGGGTGCGCTCAGTTGAAGCCGGATAGGGATCAATTTGCGCCTCACGCAGTCTATTTAGTTTGTTGATCCGCTCTTGGCGGATGTCATCTAAAGCCATAACAAACAATCAACATAGACCATTTTCCACTGAGTTACCATTGTTTCATTTTTACATTGTCTGAAAATGGACAAGTGTCTAAATGAATAAATTGATGGTAATTGGAAAATGCTAAATGGTATACACTTGAATCATTATACAAAAAAGAAAAGATACCACCTATATTGACTTTCGAAGAATAGTATGATATATTACAGTCCGCTACCTTGACCTAAATTCAGCCCTCAAGTGCATATTCTTCGGTATTAATATCTTTTAATAAATTCTTCTCTTGCATTATCTCATTTGGTGTCTTGTAGCC
>MGKD01000032.1 GCA_001794605.1 Candidatus Yanofskybacteria bacterium RIFCSPHIGHO2_12_FULL_45_19b
AATAAAACGGAATAGGGTTAGTTTGGCTTTGTCTGGATTAGTTAGATCAGCCAAAATTTTGGCCAGCTCTTTTACTCCGGCCAGGGCTTTGTTTTTTAACATGCCGTCAGTTTTAGCGGCCTGATCATGTAGAAAGGTAATCAAATCTGCTCCGGCGTTCTCTGCTTCACCCATTAGTTTTTTAAATGAGGCGACGCCAATATTGCGTCCTGGAGTATTGTAAATGCGTTCCAAACTAATGGCATCGCGTGGGTTATTTACCAGGCGCAGGTAGGCCAAGATATCTTTGATTTCTTTACGCTCATAGAATTTTAAACCACCGACAATGCGATAAGGCAGACCGTATTTTAACATCGCTTCTTCCAAAGCGCGCGACTGGGCGTGGGTGCGGTACAGTACACAGTGGTCACTTAACTTTTGTCCTTCAGTTAAATTGGCTTTAATAGTTTTGGCTAACCACTCCCCTTCACGTTTTTCATTACCCAGATTTTGCACGCTGATTTTCTCGCCAGTATTATTTTCCGTCCAGAGTTTTTTGTGGCGTTGAAATTGGTTATGCAAAATCACTTGCTGGGCGGCGGCTAAAATGGTTTGCGTGGAGCGATAGTTTTGTTCGAGAAATATTATCTTGGCTTCGGGATAGTCTTTTTCAAAACTTAAAATATTGCGGATGTCGGCTTGGCGGAACATATAAATACTTTGATAATCATCGCCCACCGCCATGATGTTGCGGTGGGTTTCGGCTAACAATTTTAAAAACAGATACTGGGCTCGGTTGGTGTCTTGGTACTCATCTACCAAGAGATAGCGAAACTGCTCTTGGTATCTGGCCCTTAGTGCGGCGTTATCGCGCAAAAATCTAACCATCATAAAAAGTAGGTCATCAAAGTCGAGCGCGTTACTGTTATTTAATCCGGCCTGGTAGCGCAAATAAACTTGAGCGGTGATTTTGTCAAAAAACTCTTTGGCCTGGTCGGCATACTGTTCTGGTTCGAGTAGTGCGTTTTTGGCCTGAGAGATGTGCGCCAGAATCGCCCGCGGGTTAAATTTTTTACTATCCAGCTCCAGCTCTTCCATTACTTTTTTAACCAGCGAGAGCTGGTCGTCAGTATCGTAAATTGCGAAGTTACTATTAATACTCAAGCCTAGATTGGCTAGCTCGCGACGTAAAAAACGCGCACAAATGGAGTGGAACGTCCCGATGCAGATATTGCCTGAGGTTGACCTTATCCCTGCCGAAATTGAGTTATTATCCTGTAGCAACTCCAAAATTCGCCGTCTCATCTCCTCAGAACTTTTGTTGGTAAAAGTCACGGCCAAGATGCTTTCCGGGGCTACGCCCTGTTCTATTAAGTAGGCTACGCGATGGGCTAGCACGCGGGTTTTTCCACTACCGGCTGCGGCGATAACCAAAAGCGGTCCCTCGGTAGTTTTTACTGCTTCTTGCTGTTTTTCGTTTAGACCAGTTAAGAGTTGAGACATTGGTGGACCTGGCGAGAATCGAACTCGCGTCTCCGCAATGCGAATGCGGCGTTTTACCACTGAACTACAGGCCCAATAATCTCATTATACTATATAGAATTTGCCCAAATTATAAAGTCCCCCGCCACGGCGGGGGACTTTATAATTACTGCTTAACGATTTCGCAACGCCTCTTCTAGTCGATTTCTGTCCATGCGCCAGAGCATAAAGAGAAGGATTAGTACTACTATTAATAGAACAAAGACTATCACTCCGAAATCATTTAAGTGAATAGCTGGGTCAAGCTTGTCTTTAGTGGTTTGGTCCGGATTATTTACATAACCAACATTTTGATCAGAGTTGATAATTATCGGAGTCGGGGCTGGTACGGTGCGATAGATTATAATTGGTGTGGGTGCTGAGTAATAACGTGGCGGGTAAGTTGGGTATGGCGTTGGCGTGGGAGTGTTGTAGTAGACATAGTTGGTAACAGTAAGGCTAGAACTGTCGCTGACCAGGGTGGTATTATCCGCTCGAACTTGAGCGGTGTTGGAAACAATAATCTCACGTTGTGGAAAGCGGTAGTCAGGCGCTACTCTCGCCTGAAAAGTGACAGTGCGGTAATTACCAGAATAAAGGTCGCCCACGAATAGTCCACCACTATTAATCAGACTGTCAGAAGCATAACTACCATCTGATCGTACTGTTCCAGAGATAAATTCTAGGTAGTTGTCTAAGGTATCGCTTAGATAAACATTACGCACAGTATTGCCACTATCCGTGCTGACGCGCAAAGAGAACTCTATTGTGTCACCCGGTTGAGCAGAGAAATTTTTAACCAGATCACCACCGCGTGAAATATTGCGCCCCAAGACGCTTAGGCGCAGGTTATTGTTGTTGTAGCAGTTGTAGTTATAGTTGTAACCGTAGCTTTCGTAGCAGTTATTATTATTGTTGTTACTATTAATGGTAACGGAACTACTGACACTGCTGGTGTTGTCTCCATTGGCATAAGCATAAACTGTGTAGCTGTTGTTGTAGGCGTTGCTATTTACATTGGCTCGGAAAACCACCTGCTTACTACTGCCGGAGTAGATGTCTCCTAAATAAATTCGATTAACTAAGTTGCTGTTGTTATTGTAACCGTCCACGGTTACATAGTTACTGCTGACATTTAGGCCACTGGGTAGGTTGACCTGGAGGGCGGTGTTGCGGATGGTGGTGCCAGAATAGTTGGTTACACTCAATGAAAACTCTAGTTGCTCACCAGCGTTGGCGCTAGTCTGGGAGTTGAAAGAGTACTCACCGCGCGAGGTATTGCGGACCCCAAAACTCTGGATATTTAAGGATGAATAGAAGTAGTCAGCCTGGCTGATGGTAAAGGGTAGAATCATCGCTAACACTACTGCCAAGGCCAAAAGGCCACGAAAAGCGTTTTTTCTGTTCATAGAGTTTATTTAGTTATATCTTCTACCTATCATTTTTAATTTAAAGAGTAAATCCGTTGACAAAAACCACCCAAAGGGGTGGTTTTTGTGTTGTGGGCCACTGTTTGTCGGACTGCCGGGATGTGCGCCCGGGCTACATCGACCCGAACGATGCGTGCTGCTGCTACACCACAGTCCGTCTTTGTCCACTGCGGGCTACAATGGGTGTAGCCCAGGTTTACTGCTAACTAACAAAATGCTTCTGCTTAATCTTTCCTACCTCTTTCTCTTCTTCTTCCTTAATTTTTTCCTTACCGGCACTGGCCAGAGCTCTCAACTCCTCTTCCGATAGTTTGGCTAACTCACTCGCCCGCTCTTCCAGATACTCTTTGGTATTTTGGGTTGGTTCATCTAACACCTCATCCATCAGAGCATTAATAATCATACCCACTTTTGGTCCGGGGTCAATTTTCAGTAGTGCCATCAAGTCGCTACCGTTCATTTTTAATAACTTGGGTGAGAGTGGATCGCGTGCCACCTTGTCGATCATAAATTGTAGGTGACGCAGTTTATAGGGTTTGGCTTTAGGTACACCAGAGCCAATGCGGTCAGCTTCACGTACTTTGATTAAGTCCTCAACATTTTCTTTGCCAATGTTAGCCACTAGACGGCGCACCGAAGTTTCGGTTACCTCGCCGACATTGTAGTAAAACAAGTGCCAACGCACCAACTTGGTTATTTTATCAGCCAACTCGCCCGGGAAACGTAGGCGTTCCATGATGCGGGCGGTCATTTTTGCGCCGATCATTTCGTGGGCGTAAAAAGTGGAAAATTTACCATCACCACGCTTCGAGCGTGGTTTGCCGACATCGTGTAGCAAAGCGGCTAGGCGTACCGCTAAAGAGTACTCCTGTTCGCAGGTGTAGCGCAGGGCGCCAAGATTGTGCTCCCAGACATTGTAGATATGGTGTAGATTTTGCCCTACTCCAATTCCCTCACGTAGTTCTGGGAGGATAAATTCTAGTAACTGACACTCTTCCAAGAGCTTAATGCCGGCCTCAGCACGCGGAGTGTTAATGATTTTAATCAGTTCGTCGCGCATCCGTTCAGCCGAGATGGTTTTTAGCAGGCCAGCGTTAGCGCGTATCGCTGTCAGCGTGATTGGTTCAAGCGTAAAGTTTAACTCGGTGGCCAGGCGCACTGCCCGCATTAGGCGTAAGGCGTCTTCCTGAAAACGCTCGTCGGCATTACCCACCGCGCGAATGATCTTGGCTTTTATATCAGCTCGCCCGTTGTAGGGGTCGATAAATTCCCCGGCTTCGTCTAGGGCAATGGCATTTATGGTAAAATCTCGCCTTTTTAAGTCCTCCTCAACCGTAAGAGCAAATTTTACCGCATCCGGGTGACGTTGATCAGAATAACCGCTCTCGGTGCGAAAAGTGGTAACTTCGATTACTTGAATGGGATCCAAAATCTCGGCACTCAGAGGGTTTCCGTTATCCTTGATCTTTACGCCCACGGTGCCAAAGCTGTTTTCATAAAATGAATCAGGGAAGATTTTTTGGATCTCTTCTGGCGTAGCGTTAGTAGCAACATCCCAATCTTTCGGAGCGCGCTTAAGGATTAAATCACGCACGCACCCGCCCACAGCAAAAGCCTGAAAGTTGTTTTCCTTCAGTTTTTGTAAGATTAGTTTTACCTCTTTGGGGATGGTCATGTAATTGTATCCCGGGCAGGAATTGAACCTGCAGCCTACGCGTTAGGACTGCGTCGCTCTTCCATTTGAGCTACCGGGACAACTTCTTCCACTATATTCTTTATGGTGGCTCTTACTAACTTAAAAAGATATCCACTTTTTCTAACCCCAACTCTACACAAGCCAAACTCTCTGCGACCCTTTTTCCCGCCATCGTTATAGTACATATTAATTTCTTTCTTGGAAACTTTTGTAACCATTGACCAATGGTGTAAGCATTTTGCACGATTCATGCCAGTAAAGTATCGGACAGTTATTAGCAACTGTTCTTTTTTTATTTTGAAACATTTTTTAAGTATAAAGATAAAAAGTTTTATCATTTTTGCATCAGTGTTCACAAAAGAGAAGGCACTTTTATTATTACCCTCTGCCCAGTAAAGCATTGCAAGAAGGCTGATTAAATATTTGTCGCCGCCAGCTATAATTTTCAATGACTCTTCTTCGGCTCTTTCTAGTGCTTGATTTTTGCGTAACCGACTACTTTCTCCTCCAGCTAGCCTCAATTTGTTGATGTGTTTTGGGGACAGTTTTATCGCATGGATGTGGTGCCATATGGTTGTTTTAGGTAGGGAGAATTCCCTCATCAGAGCCTGAATACTATAGCCTTGCTTCCTTAAAAGCTTTAGTTTTGATATAGTTTGCTCGCTGTGTATACGCATGTTATAATTTTAACATAGCATTAGAACATAGGAAATAGCGAAATTCACACAACTTCTTATCTAATGGGCCTGTAGCTCAGCGGCAGAGCATTCGAATGGCATTCGAAGGGTCAGGGGTTCAAATCCCCTCAGGTCCACAGCAATCAAAAACCCCGCCGCGGCGGGGTTTTTGATTCAGGGAAATCCAACGTTATTTACTATCCGCCGACGGTCCGTAGATTGATGGCACTTTACCACCCATCGGTCTAATGTAGGTAGAGAGTTGGCCACGGTGGTGGATCATGTCAACCAAGAAGCCCCAAGCCATTCCTCCACGCGTGTCCTTCCACTCGTTTTTGCCGTCCATACTCATCTTGGCGGTACTATCCCACTGGGCGTTGGTCATCTTTTTCACAAAAGCCACCACCTTTTTACTGTTGGCCTTGAAATCCTTAATAATGGCCGCCACGTTTTTATACTCCTTTCCTTTAACTTTGCTGAAATCTAGTAGACCATCTTTTAAGAATGGCATAAACATCATGGTCTCATTGCCAAAATTGCTAGCCAACTGAATAGCCGTTTTAGACACCTTATGTGGAGTGTAATCCAGGTTCTTTTTAGGTAACGCCTTTAGTACGCGCTCAAACACGGGCAACTCACCGACGAACGTAGACAAAAACAATTCTTTGCTGTTTTTCATATAAATTTAATCTAGCATTTCGCTTCTGGTCGAGCAACTATTTCCATGTTAAACTCTCGACAGCTTAGAGATTCTTATGCCCAAGGCGATACTTTATCCTGTGCCTTTTTTGTCGCAACGCCTAGACGTGGCGGATGAGTCTTGGCATTATCGTAGTTGTGGTGTATTGGGGATTAAGATGCTGATGGATTACTGGCACAATGATTCACCAGCTAATCCCTCGCCTAATCTGGAAGTTATTATCGGGACTGGACTAACGATCGGGGCCTATTCAGCTGGCATTGGCTGGTCACACGCTGGGTTGGTAAATATCGGTCGCCAGTTTGACTATGATGGTTATAATCAGGATTTAGCTGGGCTAGAATTAGAACTGGCTTGGAGCTATCTTTTAGAAGACCTACAGCAAACTCCACTTCTAGCCTCAATCTATCCTCGTTTTAAACCAGATAATAAGGGTGGTCACATTATTGTAGTGACTGGTTTTGACGGAGAGTTAGTTTTTTACAATGATCCGGAAGAGCTAAACGAACGTGAAGGCTCTAAGGCCATTGCGGTTGAGATATTTTTACGCGGCTGGAAAAAGCGCTATATTGTTATTCATCCACTTTCACTAAAAACTACTATGAAAACTCAACCCACTGACCAAGTAGAATTTCTATTATTTGACACATATCTAGCATTTATTAGAAATTCTGCCGGTAGCCCGATCTTTCGCGATGTCTTTGTTAAGATCAATGGCAAAAAAACTAATGCCACCGATCATGGCCGCACTGCTTGCGCAGTTTTTGTTTCTAATATTTTAGCGTTATTCAGTGAGTTTGGTCTGATCAAAAAAGGGCACTCTATGATAACCGGTACACTTTTAGATATGGAGAGTTGTGGCTGGCAGAAAATTGCCGAGCCAAAAGTTGGTTGTGTTATTCTGTGGGAGGAGCGGGAGCGTAACGGAGAGAGTAATAAACATCTAGGCTTTTACCTGGGCAATAGTGAGGCGATCAGTAACTCCCCTGACTTGGGAGTGCCTGAGGTGCATCATTGGACCTTTGGGATGAAAGACGGTCAGCCAGTGCGTAAAGTCGAAGCACTTTACTGGCACGAGCGATTAAATAGCTAAACTGGTGAGGTGGCCGAGTGGTTGAAGGCAGCAGTTTCGAAAACTGCCATGGGGGAAACCCCATCGTGAGTTCGAATCTCACCCTCACCGCCAAAGAACTTGGTGTTGGCAGGTATGCATGGTTTAAAATGAAAAAAGAAATAAAAAGGATTCAAAAAGATATTGTACGGATTTTTAGAAGCGGACTAAAAAGTAAGCCATTGTATTTGTGCGCCAAAGACAATTGTAGTGAAGCTTCCCGATTGGTCGCAATTTGGATAAAGAGAAAGTTTTCCAAAGCCGACCTTTTTATCGTGAAAGGCGAGTATGTGTCGAAGAAGTATCATGATGTACTGGCGGTGCAGGTAGATGGTAGGTCTTATCTTATCGATCCATCTGTTTGGCAGTTCTTCAAGAACAAGAGAGGTATTTTTATGGGAGAGTTTAATGACGTGGCTGACGTAATTTCATATGCCAAGAAAACGTATGGCGGAAAATGGAAAAGCGTAGAGAAACTAAAAAATTTTAGAGAAGAAAATAAACTAATAAAAATGATAAGAAATAATTTATGACCGACCCAACCCAAACAATTATCTCTGCTTTAACACTTCTTGGCTTAGGTGGAATACTTGGCGGATATATTACTTATCTTTTAGACAAGAAAAAGGAATGAGAGTTTAAGGCGAAATAACTAATGTTGTTGAGAAAAGCTGTGGCTACGAAATCTCTAATGGGGTATAATTTAAGGAGTGAAAATATCTAAATCTTTTTATCAATCCACTCCGTGGTTGTTTGCTACCATCTCTTTGCCCTGTCAGGCCACCAATACTGGCATCGGGCAGTGTATTGGTGATATCTATAACTGGAGCATCGCGATTGTGGGCATCGCGGCTTTTATTCAGGTAGTCAGAGCCGGTATCGAATATTTTACCGCGGCCGGCAACGCCTCCGATGCCAAGGACGCCAAGAGCAAAATCTCTGACGCCATTCTCGGCATTATCTTACTATTTTCCTCCTACGTAATTTTGCGTACTATCAACCCGGATTTGGTGGGCGGTGGTCCTGGTTCAGCCATCTTTGATCCTGGCAGTGCCAGTAGCGCTACTAGACAGGTTTCGCTTACCGCTATCTCTCCCATGCGCGTGGTCGAGGGTGGCTTACTTACCTTGTCGGGTGTAAATTTTACCAGTACCAGCGAGGTTACTATCGATGGCAACCCCTATGATCCTGGCCAGGTGATGATTAATGGCAGTAGTGAGATAATCGTACAACTGGACAATACCTTTAGTGTTGGTGAGGCCATAGACGTAGCCGTTAGAAATGGCAGTCAAACTACCGTGGCCAAAACCGTAGTGATAGTTGGTAAAAATCAAATTACTGCCACCAGTCTGACTCCGGCTCAGGGTCCACCTGGGACTGTGGTGACTCTAACTGGTACCAACTTAACTAGCGAAGTTAAACTGGCTTGGGATGGTACAGTGGTTAGTTCTACTCTTGAGAATAACACCCGGATTACTTTTAAAGTGCCAACCAGTGCTAGGGAGGCAATACATAACGTCACTGCCAATTTAAACGACACCACTACTGGGCCATTGCCTTTTTCGGTGGTGAGTGATGCCAATGCTGATCCCAATCTTGCTCCCCATGTGGACAGCGTAGATGTGCCGGACAGGATTGCTTTTGGTAATACGGAGACAATAGAAATATCTGGTAGTAATCTTAAGGCTGGAGCGCAATTAGTAATGGGAGAGTATGGGACCTATGAAACAGCCAGCGTCGGCTCTGACAAACTTACCTTCGTGGTGGATGGTAGTGATAATATTTGGGAGGCTAATGGTGATCCTTTGCCCACCGCTCCGGTTACTGTCTCTGTCTATCTCTATCAAGACGGCAAACTAGTCTATATCTTATCTGATATTGAGATAGACTTTCCTAATACTCCATAAGGCAGAAACAAGCTCAATTTGTCAAAAATCCCTAAAGATGTTAGGGTTTTTAAGTCTTTTACCTTCGTGGCGACCACTCAGTATCAATGCTTTGTAGTACCCGAATGATTATTGAATGTCAGAAAACCAAGAAAAAAAATCAGCCCAGACCCGTCCGCCGATTGTCGTAATTCTCGGCCATGTTGACCATGGCAAAACTAAGCTCCTGGACTTTATTCGCAAGACCAAGGTGGTAGAGAGTGAGTCGGGCGGGATCACCCAACATATCGGTGCCTACCAGGCTGACTACCGTGGTCGGACTATTACCTTTCTTGACACCCCAGGACATGAAGCTTTTTCGGCTATTCGCTCACGTGGTGCCAAGGTAGCTGACATCGCTATTTTGGTCATTGCCGCTGATGAAGGCGTTAAACCACAAACCAAAGAAGCCATTAAAATTATTGAGGAGAGTAAGACGCCTTTTATCGTGGCTTTGAATAAAATCGATAAGCCGGAGGCTAATGTGCAACGCGTTAAGCAAGAGTTGGCAGAAAATAGCGTTTTTGTAGAGGGTTATGGTGGTAGTGTTTCCTGTGTGGAAGTTTCGGCTAAAGAAGGCACCGGGGTAGATGCGTTGCTGGACATGATTTTGCTCACTGCCGATGTTGAGAACATTATTAACGATACCACCAACACTAACGGCTTGGTGATTGAATCACATCTAGACAATCGTCGTGGCATGGTGGCTACTCTACTCCCCCAAAACGGTACGCTTAATGTGGGTGACTGGCTGGTAGTGGGAAGCGAGGCGGCCAAGATTAAGGCGATGGAGGATTTTCGTGGAAAAAGTATTACCAGTGCCGTCGCCTCTCAGCCGGTAGTGATACTGGGCTGGACCAATGCGCCGGTTTTGGGCGAGCCGTTTGTTAAAATGATCGACAAAGACCAGGCCCTAACTCTAGCAGAGAAAAATTTGGCTAGCAAAATTGCGGTGGGGCTATTCAGCCGTAGTTCTAGTCGGCCCAAAAATTTGGCGCTGATTATTAAGGCCGACGTGGCTAGCTCGTTGGAAGCAATTGACCAGGTTCTACAAACTATCAATTCCCCCGAGGTGGGTTACCAGGTGGTGGACTATGGGGTTGGCCCAATTACCGAGGCAGACATTCAGAAGGCCGTTGGCACTAAGGCGCTGATCGTTGGTTTTCGAGTGACGATCAGTAACGGACTCAAACTACAAGCCGAACGGGCTGGTGTGATAGTGCAGAACTATGACATTATCTATGAACTGGTGAGTGGTGTTAAAGAGCGCGTTTCCGAACTGCTGGACGCGGAAATCGTACGTACTCCGCTCGGCAAACTCAAGGTTTTGGCTTTGTTTAAGCGCGAGGGCAAGAACCAGGTGGTTGGCGGTAAGGTGGTCAGTGGCAAAGTGGTGCGTGGCGCGATGATTGATTTGTCACGTAATAATCTGTTAGTAGCCACTGGTAGGTTGGCTCAATTACAACAGCAAAAACAGGATGTTTCCGAGGTGGCAGAGGGTTTAGAGTGTGGTATTCGTTTTGATTTTGTTAGTCCGAATGTTACCCCTAATATGTATATTCGCGTCGGTGATGTGCTGGAAGTTTATAGCGAGGAAAAAGTTAAGCGCTCCCTCTAAAACGCTATGAGTAAATTTCGTCAGGAAAAAATGAGCGGGCTAATTCGTGATGAAGTCGGCGCCATTCTGCTCAAGGAGTTAGACTTATCGATCGATGCCATGGTTACGGTCACGCGCGCTATTGTTTCCGAAGATCTAATGCATGCTCGCGTCTATGTTTCGGTACTCCCCGATCAGTTAGGCAAGGTAGCACTGGATGAAATCACTAAAAACATCTATCATTTTCAGCAGTTGTTGAATAAAAAATTACGCATCCGACCGATTCCTAAGTTGTATTTTGTTTTAGATGAGAGTGAGGCTGAGGCGGCCAAGATTGAAAAGCTGGTGAGCGAGGTAGTTAAAGAGTAAGAGATTATTATTCTTGCAGTATGCCCCATTACCTCTTATAATAAGTGGGTGGGCATAAAATATAAGATAAACGAAAAATTCTTTGATAATTGGAATCCAGAGATGGCATATATATTGGGTTATATATATGCAGACGGTAGTTTAGAAGATGCATCATACTTACGAGGTAAATACGTCAGAATTACAAGTGTTGATTTAATAATAATTGAAAAAATAAGGCAACTACTGGGGTCAGAACACAAAATAATCAAAAGAGAATCAAGGATTGTAAAGTTCAAGTTAGAAAACAAGAGTTATAAAAGCAAGGCTTCATATCTACTAAGAATTGGTAGCCACGCTCTTTACGAAAGCCTGGTTAAATTGGGTTTATACCCAAACAAATCTTTAACAATTAAATTTCCAGCTATTCCAGTAAATGTTTTTAGGCATTTTGTTCGTGGGTATTTTGATGGCGACGGATGTGTTTATCTTGAGACAGCCAAAGGGATCTCCAAGGAAAGGATAATCAAAAGACTGCTAGTAATTTTTACTTCTGGGAGTATGGATTTTTTGGTTAGTTTACAGAGGGGGCTAACTAAAAGCTTGGGATTAGGTGGTAAAATATATTATCAAAACAGGGCAGGACAGTTGCGCTATACAACTGGAGACGCTGTAAAGTTTTTTCACTTTATGTATTCTGGTAGTAACCATTTACATTTAGAGAGAAAATTTGATATTTTTGTAAAATACTTTTCATTACGACCAGCCAGGATTGATGAATTGGTGAATTCAGTATTAAATCAGTTTGGCCACGTGGCGAATTAGAAAACGCGACGGTCTGCAAAACCGTTATTAGTGGGTGCAACTCCCATCGTGGCCTCAGGTATAGCTTGACAAAGTAAAGCTCGGGTGTTGTAATTGGTAGCCAAAACCGACTTAAAATCGGTTGTCCGAAAGGGCGTGTGGGTTCGAGTCCCACCCCGAGCACCACAAACGAACTAAACGGCTTTTTGGAAGCCAGAAGGTGGGACGCGCGAAGCGCGTCCCACTGATTTCCCCCCATTTTTCCAAACGAATTCGGAGTCCCGCCTTCGGCGGGACGGACTGTTTTTTCGCCAAGAAGCAGGTTCGAGCCAAAGATTTCTTTGGCAACAACCTTTTTAGCAAAAAAGTTGTTATCAGAAGCAATTTTGTCCAATGATTGTGCGTCTTTTACCCACTCGGTAAACGGTTCGAGCCAATCATTCTGCTTGTGTGAAAGATTAGTGATTTCTTCTTCGAGCGACTTCTTTTGCAAAATCAATTTTCCTTTTTCAACACGATATATTTCCTTTTCAATATCTTGGTCGAGATAGCCTGAAAGAAGTCGCTCTAACCTTTTCGACAAAGAAGAAATCTTTTCCTCTTTTTCTTTCACACTAGCAGTCAAAGACTGGGCGGAGTTTTTGTGGTCATTTTCTGCCATTTTCAATAATTCTTCCGCCCAGTCTTTAGGCAAAGAAACTTTTTGAATTAGAGATGATAACTGGCGATCCAGTTCCTCTTGACGAATACAAGGTTCGGGACATTTCAAATTTTTATTTTTCTTCGTGCAGTGATAGTAAGTATAATTGTGGACATTTCCATTTTTCTGCTTCTTAACCTTGTATTCGCCAGTTATCATCATTCCACATGAAGCACAGGAAATGAGACCGCAATATGGTTGAGGTTCGTTTTGCGGTTTACGCTCGGGCTGACCACGTTTCTTTAACATTTCCTGTGCTTCATCAAAAAGTTTCTTTGAAATGATTGGCTCGTGTTTACCTTCGTGTAGTTCTTTTGCGTAGTTAAAAAGTCCGACATAGAACGGATTAGCAAGAATGTAAGCCGTTCTTGTTTTTGAGATTCTCTTTCCGGAACGCGTGGATATTCCGTTCTTCGCCAAAAAGTTTGCGATGTCTTCCAGTCGTTGATTACCTTTCGTGTATCGTTCAAAAGCCAAGCGAATGACGCGAGATTTTTTCTTTTCCACCACAATTGTTTTTGTTCGCGAATCGTTAATATATCCGATGGGCGCTTGGCTTGGAAATATTCCCATGCGTACTTTTTGGCGAAGTCCTCGTTTCGTATTTTCGGAAAGAGAATCTACATAGTATTTGCTTTGCCCGAAAGCCATGTTGAGCATAAATTTACCTTTCGATGTACTATCGCACCAAAAAGTCGGGAACTTCAAACTCGCAAGTTTCCCTGTGTCGAGGAGATAAATCACCCGACCGCCGTCCACCGAATTGCGGGCCAAACGATCCGGATGCCATGCGAGAATATTTCCGCCGAATTTTTCAATATCGTTAAGTAATTTATTGAAAATGGGACGACCTGGAACTTTAGCAGATTGTTTTTCCACCAA